>JAHJDP010000086.1 GCA_018831195.1 Candidatus Eisenbacteria bacterium
CAGGCGCGTCCTGTACCCGGCGGGAAACAAAGTCAGGGAGAATGCAATCACCTCACAGCAACGGAAGAGGATGGCGGCTGCTCTACAGCCGCCAAAGGGAGACATCTAGCCATTGACAACCGGTGGCCTCATAGGCGTTAGGTTTCTTTTGGCAGAAAACTCGAAAAGAAGGCTCGATCCACTTCGTATACAGTCCTCGGCTTCAAGCCAAGCTCAACAGATTCGAACATCTCCACAAGTTTCTCGCCATCAACGAGCTCAACAGGAGGGGCGCCGGCCCGATCGGCCTCCTGACGGGCATCGGCAGTGAATGTCCCTGTTGTTATGATGATGCCCTTATCAGCACGGCCAATCATCGCATTTCGAAAATCGCCCACCTGGGACCGCGTCACTGCGCGATTGGTGTATCGTTTGCACTGAAATAGGACCTTGAAGCTAACAAATGCATTTACCTGGAGTATTCCTATTCCATCAATTCCTTCGTCTTTGGGTCCACCGGTAACTGTCACCTTTTCAAACCCGGATTCGCGAAGAAGCCGCGCGCAGATACGCTCGAAGTTTTCTGGCGTGAGTTTCGTAAGAAGCTCAAGCAAAACACCTTTGTGATCTTCGGTTATGATGTCAACATGATCGTCTTCGTCCGGGGTTGTCCCTGTCTCTTCGACGTTTTTCCTTGCTTCCGCGTGGATTTTCACCCATTTAAGAAAAATATCTCGAGCCGATACTTCATCCAATGAAGTCTCGTAACCTTTTTGCGTCAGTGTCCAGACCCCGCGCGTTGAGCCGTCGAGTAGCCCCTCCCAGACGAGGTTTTGGCGAGCCCAGTGAACTTGATTATAAAACCTGGTCTGACCCGATCTCAGCGTCTCCTCCAGTCTCTCACTCAAATCAAATCGTTCAACTATCCAATCCAAAACCTCCTGTGGCTTGCCAGAACCACCCAGCGCACGAAGGGCGTCTAGAATTGGCCCCATCCACCCCACGAACTCTGACTTTCGCTTTTTCATTATTGTAAACCTAACGTTCTCATAACCCGCGAGGGTCTTTGGCGCGACCCTCGCTTCTCTCAACTTCGCGACACTATGATCTCACTTTGCGAGGGGCGTGACAAGGGCATCTCGGCGGGTTAATGAGTTCGTTAGATTGTCGTAGAGATTAGTCATTCTGTGGATAATTTAACCTTTTATATAACTGATCTCCCATTATTATACCCAAAAATGATGTTATGACAAAAACCCAACTATATGCAATCAGCTGCCCGAAAATCCCGCTGATCTTTGGGCCACCATTAATTAGCGCATTTCCTACATATACATACATCGCCGGGTTGCCAATAGCGTATGGAAATATTCGGTCCCCGAGGTGCGGGCAGGAAAGATAGCTAAAAACAAAGCACCCAGCTAATGGGGGAATAGGCATAAGGACCCAAAGGCATATTAGAAGATTCTCTTCTGCCCAATTCCTATCCATCGAGATAAATTGCCACTCAATGAAATACAGAACAAGAATTATCGCTATTCCGATGACGGAGTGAATGGCCAGGCGCTTTGCCAAATGCAATATATTTCTATTCATGCTGGTTGCTTTTTCACATGCATCAGACTATTTCCGGCGAAGGCAATCATTATCTCGGCCATCCCGAGCTGTCAATTCCTGATTCTTGGAGCAATCGTATACTCAATCCACAAGATACCCAACACGAAAAATAGAAAAATGAGTAAGTGTGCAATTAGCTCGCGTCCTCGAGAGGGTTTTACAAGTGCCGAAATCAAGGTCGCCGACATGGCGATCGGCGAAAGATAAGCTGCGCCTGCGAAAAGCCACTCTCCGACCGTAAATTTCTTGTAAGCTGAGAAAATATCTTCAAACATGACAATCATGAAAAAGACAAAGTGGTAAGGAAACATTACCCCACCAAGCAAATATTCCCAATCAAAACGAAAATTCTTATTAACGAGTATGTAAATGATCGCTATGATCGTACAAATCAACCATGTTGCAAGAAATCTTAGTGCAATACCTTTTCTCACCCAGACCTCATATCAATCTAACGTTCTTTTAACCTGCGAGGGTGCTTGGCGCGACCCCCGCCCGCCCGCGTCTTCTCAACGCCACCATTCTCCCACAAAAGCGGGGGGCGTGACAAGCGCTCTCGACAGGTTCAAAAGCTCGTTATGCGCTCGAAATGATCATCACCACTACCGAAATGGCTCGGATTGCCCGGCTCAAAACCGCGTTCCTTGCTCTCTTGGTTTACTCGTCACACCGGCGGCCGCTCCACTCTTCTATCACAACCCGATTCGAGTGAATTGTCTCTCGCCATCTCGGTAACCTGATGAAAGGTCCGTCGATCGGCGCCCATGGATTGGCACCAAGCTGTTGGAGGCAGAGGCTCATCGAGCGCAATTCCTATTCGCAATTCTGGTTCGATAGGCCTCTGTGGCCACCTTTGCAGGCAAACACATTGGATCGATCTCTCTGATCTGGTTCCCTATGCCGATGGATAACGCCCGATGGCCGTTAAAACAGTCACCCGCACGAAGACCGATACCCGGTTTCCATCACCTCCAAGACGATGAATCGTAAGAGATTAGAGCGGGCCCCCCGGCCCCAAGTTTGGGTCGGGACACCTCAATTGCCGTTACAAATGGAGCTCCGTTTGCGGGATCTGCCGGATGGGGTCTTGTCGCCACATTTTCAGCACCACCCTTGC
>JAHJDP010000087.1 GCA_018831195.1 Candidatus Eisenbacteria bacterium
GCTGCCTGATCGGGATTTCCGGTTGGGTTCGGGGGGAGGTATGTCTGGGAAGATCGATCGGAGCGCCTACTGCGCTGGGAAGACGCCATCATGGACCGGATGAGTGGGGATTCGCAGAGGGGACAGGTCAGGAAAGGCTCTTCAAGCTGTCAGACCTTCCTTTGCATCCCGCCATCCCGTATACTAATCCCGGGTGGCTTATAACCATCAAGAATGTGAACTATCAGATCTTTTTCCGCCTTCCCTTTCCTGGGGGCCGCAGAGGAGCTAAATAAATGAAAATTTCAACAGCTCTTATCGCATTGGGCTATCTCGTTCTCTTTCTTGGGATTCTCCTGGGACCAAGTGCCGCGCTTGGTGATGACTGCCATGACTATTCGAATCATATGCGCTATGTAAGCCGCACACTGAGCGGCTATGACCACCAGGATATCGTTCTCCATGGATCTTACCTGCTCTCCGTCGGCCCGCAGAACGGACTCCTTGTGGCCGATATTTCTGATCCGACGGATCCATTTCCGGTCAGCTCACTCTGGTTGGATTCCTACCAATTCGGTCTCGCGGCCGAAGGCGATCTGGCCGCCATCATGGCCTATACCTCGGATGACGGTGAAATGGAGGGAGAGGGTCCCGCTTCCGGCGCGGTTCAGCTGGTTGATATCTCCGACCCCGCCCATCCTGAGTTCGAGGGAGAGCTTACTTTCAGGACGGCGCCGGATGATATCGCGATGCACAACAGCCATGTCTATCTGGCCATGCGGAATCTCGTTATTATAGACGCCTCCAATCCCGCCGAACCGGCCACTGTAAACAGAGTGCCTTTCATCAACGCTTCCGAGATTTTGATTTCGGACGGTGTCGCATTTGTTATGGATAACCTGTTCGACGATTCCGGTGTCCTTCACATTCTAGATCTCACGGATCCAGCGGAGCCCCTCGAGATCGCGTCTCTTGAAACGGCCTGGACCGTTAACAATATGGCGATTGATGAAAATCTCCTGTATCTCGGCTGCCGGCAAGACGCGGCGACAGGAAACCTCCTCGTCATCGATATCTCCGACATCGCGGATCCCTTCTTGGTCAGCACGACCGCATTACCGATGTGGCCGCAGGCCCTGGATGTCGACAACGGAGTCGCCACGATTCAATGCCACCTGCTGACAACCTACGATGTCGCTCAACCTGAAGGTCCGGTGAAGCTCGGCCAGACAGACAGCTCCACCGGCGCCTCCACAATACTCATGCGGGATGGCTACGCTTTCCTGGCGACCGGCACTCATGGGGTGCAGATCTATGATATCTCTCACCCCACATCGGCCGATTTTATTGGTTCCAATCCCATCCCGCCCGATCCTGAAGATATTGTCACGGATGGAACTCTCGCCTATGTCGTCGACAGATTCCGGGGGCTGCTCGTATTCGACATCTCGGATCCCCTCAAGCCGGCGGAAGTGGCCCAGACGGAGATCCCCGCCTCCGCGACAAGAAGAAAAATCGAGCGGGCCGGCGATTACGCCTATATCGCCAGCGGCGGGCTGCGCATTGTCGATGTATCGGATCCCCACAACCCACAGCCTCGCGGCGGCGCGGCCGTCGCCGAGCCTCCTTTCTCCTACAATGTTAAAGTCCGTGGCGATTACGCCTATCTCGGCACGTCCGAGGGCGTCTTGGTTTATCTCATCACGGATCCCGATCATCCCCTGCGGATGAGCACACTCACATTTGATGACTTCAGCTCCTATCTCGATATCGAAGAAGACTATCTCTATGTCGGTTCCTCCGCCTTTTCTCCGTACAGATCCTGGCTCAATGTTCTTGATCTCTCGGTTGATCCGGTTCTTCCGGAACGGGTCGGCTCCGTTGAAATTGACTTCGGCCACGGAATGGTCGAAGTTTTCGGCGACATCGCCTATGTCGGCGGCCACGATTATGTCGTCAGCACAATGTCTGTTATCGACATTTCCGTACCGGACGCTCCGACACTGCTCGGATCAACGGTCTGCCCGAATTCTCTCTACGATTTCATGGTTGTCGACGGGATCGGATACGGCGCTTCTCCTTACACCGGTCTTTCCGTCTTCGATTTAACGGAGCCCGCCGATCCGCAATTTATGTGTAATGTCCCGATCGAATCGGGGGAGTTGGCTCGTACAATTTGTCTTCTCGGCAATAACATCGCGGTCGGCGCGGACGGCCTGTATTACGCCCTTCCACATTGCGATTCATCCGCGGGTAGCGATGGTCCCGTTTCAAATCCGGCGGCCTATAACGCCACCGTCCGCCTGATCGGAGCGCGGCCCAATCCCTTTAATCCCAAAACATCGATTGATTTCACTTTAACAACCCCGCAGAAAATCAGGGTCGCCATCTATAATCTTGAGGGGCGCCATGTGACCACCCTCTGTGACAAAGGTTTTTCCCCGGGACCGCATTCGATTGTTTGGAACGGTCTGGATTCCGACGGGCGGCCGGTCGCGTCGAATCTCTATATGATCCGCCTGGAGGGAGAGCGGGAGCAAGAGGTCAAAAAGGTCATTTACTTGAAATAGGCCGGCGAATGAGGCGTCATCGCCGATCAAGACTCATAGGGCGCATTACACAATTCTTCAGGACCGGGGTCAGTGGCCCAGGGCGCGGTCCAAAGACCTCAGGACCGAGACCAGCGGCTCATCGGAACGCCCGGCCTGCTCCATGGCGCCCGCTATGAGGGCGTTGTGACTCATTCGCTGCGGAGCGTCATCCTCATCGAGTGGATAAAGATTATCGCTGGAGAGCGCCGGAACGAGCAGCAGTAAGAAGCGCGCCGGCGGGGGCGTCATATAGTAGAGATCGAGGTGGGCCTGGCTGCGATCCGCGGCCAGCGTCCAGAAGATGATCGGTAACGGGAGCGCGGATCCCAGAATCACTCGTGACGATTCCAGCCAGAACGTCAGCGCCGGCAGAACATTCTCGGCCTCGGAGGGCATCGGAAAGCGGAAACCAAGGGCCGGTGTGCGGTCAGGCCGTGTTTGGAAGCGCGGGGCGATATCTAAGAGATTACGGCTGACCCGGCGGACAATCTTGATACCGCCCCCAAAACCCAGAGATTGTGCAAGTTTTCCGACAGTCCAGCCATCCAGCGGATCCCAATCATTGCCCCGCCCCATTTGATCCATGGGGGGAATGGTCCCGCCCAGATCATTGAGGACCCGGTGCAAATCATTTATATCAGACGGATCCCCATCCCGGATCGCCGACGCCGCTTTAACAAACTCCCCGAGGTGCCGAGGGATCGCTGCGGCGTTGAGGGTTGCCGCCGAGCCGCCGGACCGAAAGAAGGTCGCAAAAGGAAAAGCCCGCCCGCTTTGATCCCTGGAGGGGAAAAGCGCCCCCGCCAGATAGGAACTCGATCCATTGGAGCGATAAATGAATCCATGGGGAGGCATCTTCTGAAAATGTTCAAGCCAGTCATCGTTCAGGCGCGTCCGGGCAAGGCTTATCGCCTCATCCAGCCAGCGGACAAACCCGGCGGCGGCTGGATGATCAGCCTGAGACGAAATGAAATCGGCCGCGACGGGAAGCTTCCCGTAGCAGCCGATTTCATAACCCTTTTCGTTCATGCTTCCCGCTCCGCCTCCTCGCATGAATCACAGAGGATCAATAAAAGTTCAACGCTTTAATTCGCCGTAATGTCCCGAGGGAATTGAATCCTCAAGAAATTCTTCTTCAAAGGATGCCGCGAAGGCAGCCCCCGAACTTCATATGTGACCGTGACATCCCACTTGTCGGCCGGGAAGCGCCAGATCAGCGATACCTCGCCTTCCGAGCCGCCGACAACGATCTCCTCCGTCCGATCCATGAGCCGGAAGAATCCCCAGGCGCCGTCATATTCCATGGCGGCAAGCGACGCTGTGGTTCCCGCATCAAGTCGCAGAACCGCGCCCGCCTCCGGGTTGTTTCCCGGCCAGCGAACCGGGCTCCAATTGCGCGCGCCCATATTGTAAATAAACGCTTCGCCCCCGACATCAAGCCGCATGCTCCTCACGGTGATCCCGGATGCGGCATCGCGCTCCGGCGGACGGGTGCGAATTGAAAAATCAAATCCGGCCGTACTTCTTCCGCCGGAGAAAAGGGCATGACGGATATGATTCGCTTTTCGCAACTCGCCCAAAAAAGTATTCGTCAGCGTCACGCTTTGGTTTAACACCTGTCCGTCTTCAGAGACCAAGGAAGCTAGGTTCTCTTCATAAAAGGTCCAGAAAGTCCCGCCTGTGCCGAAGAACTTTTCAAAATCCTTTAAAGACGCATCCACATCGGATGATTCGAGAGGATAACGTCCTGCCAATGTTTCCCGGTACTCTTGATAAACCGGATTCCATTTGACTTGCAGATCACTCTGCACGGCGCGGCGTACGGTCCGCGTGGCGGCAGCCGTTGGCAATCGAAGAATGCGGACCATCTCCGCGGCGACCTGATCTTCCGGTGCTTGTGGAATGCGGGTATCGATCCAGCTCCCGAATCCCAGATAGGCTTCCGAACGGCGGAGATCCCCGCCCTCGGCGGCGATCGCCGCATACGCCTGCGCCAGGGCGTTGACGCGTTCGAGGTACTCCAGATAGGGCGCCTTGCCGCTGTTATCCCCGCCCTTCAAAAACCGAAGGGGATTTGAGCTCGTGGGATTGCGGAAGAATTCATTTATGACACCGTACTTCTCAGCGACATCCAAAAGGCTCGGATCGGCTTCTTTATCAAAACGGGTGTTCCTCTCCACCTCACGCAACACTTGCAGCAACGGCGAGTTTTCCTTGCCGGCGCGCTCCAAGAAGGTGCGGGTGGTTTCCACATCCGTCACACCAGCCAATTCAACACCTCGCATATATTCAAGCCAAGCCTCTGCATAACCCAGAGCATATCGTGCCAGTAAACCATTGCGAATCGATGCCGGCATATCGTTGTAGGTGTTCTCCATCACCCATCCGGTGCGCACCTCTTCCAACTGCTCCAGATATTCACGGACCGGCCCTTCCCATCCCGCCGCGGAAAAAACGCCCGGAACGACGGCGCTTCCCGTGACCCCGAGATCGATGCTCACTTTGTCCGAGACGGCAACGTCGGGAATTTTAGAAGAGGCCAATAGGGAAGGATACATTCCATCAGCGGACCAATAGCGGCGGATGACGCTCTGGGCCTCCATATCCATCGATTCATCGCGCCCCGGCACAAAATAACTGACGAGCAGATGGGGAAAATCCGAACCATACTCAAGCTGCTTTTCAAGAAGTTGTACATATTCCTGTTGGTTCCGCTCGCTCGAGAGGCCGCCCGTCAACGGCATCCAATACTCCGACAGGGCCGGCGTGACATCCTTTACCGCCGGCCGCGAGAAACGCGTTCCGGGATCCTGGAGAATGCTCCACGTTTTGTACCACTGATAATAAGTATCGAATGAAACGCGCAGGGAGTCGGCATTGCGATGAAGCTTGTTGGCGAGCACCGGTGATGCGGGGCGCATGACACCGCCGAGCAGGACTCTTAGGTAGAGCTCCCGCGCCGCCTCAGCCGCCGGTTCACCTTGATAAGTGCCGAGAAACATCACCTTCGCCATGGTCTGCCCGCGCATATCCATCTTCTGGAGCTTTTTGCGAAGGGCGTCCATATCCTTGAGGTGGCCCAAGGTCAGCTCCGGGGAGTGACTCTGCCCCAGCACGGCGACTTTATCGGACAGGCGCCGGACATCCCGGATCAGTGAGCGATTGGTTGCGGAGAGGATAAACAAGGCCGCCGCCAAAACAGCCGTCACCACCGCACCGGTAGCAAAGACTCTGACCCTCCTCGCGCGCCTACGCCGTTCGCCCGCCGCCGAAGGGCCCGCCATGTGCCGGTCGGGGAAAATAATTTTTGAAAAAACCCGGCGGATAAAATAGGACTTCGTCTCGGTCGGCGCGACAGCCATTCCCTCATCTTTAGATGTCAATCCGAATCCGGCGAGCATCGCATTGATGACTTGATCGATCGGCCGGCCTTCCTGTGTTCCGCTGGTATAGTAGAAACCGCGAAAAATAGGACTCTCCTGATAGGGATTCACGCGGAAGAGATGTTCAATAAATATAGCGAGCCGGTCTCTCAGCGCTTGGTATTGCAGGGGGAAAAAGTGCAAGTCGGCCCGGGTTTCACTGCGGGTACCCGCCGCCTGCCGTGGAATGCGGGCATTCAACAGCTGCTGCTCGAGAAGCGCCATCTCGGCCCTGAAGATATCCTCGGCCGTTTCCGTAGCGGATCGATCGCGGGAGATCGTGGCGCCCCAAACCGAGGCCCGCTGATCTTTGTTTATATCGCCATAGTACTCTACAAACCCGCGGATCAAATCGCATTTTGTAAAAACAAGATAGACGGGGAAAGAGATCCCCAGACGGTTTATCAATTCATCGATGCGGGTTCGGATTTTTTTGGCATGTTCTTCGACGGCTTCGATTCCCCCCTTGACCAAATCCTCTATCGAAACGGCGACAAGCAGACCGTTGATCGGTTTGCGGCCCCGGTGGCGCCGGAGCAGATCGAGGAACCCAAGCCATTCCTGTGAATCATCCTCCTCAACCGGGAGGACATACCGGCCGGCCGTATCGAGAATCACCGCTTCTTCGGCAAACCACCAGTCGCAGTTGCGTGTTCCACCGACGCCCTTGACCGATGGATCATTCCGCTTCGGATCGGCATAGGGAAAATTGAGACCGGACTTCTTTAGAAGTGTCGTTTTTCCCACAGCGGGCGGGCCGATGATCATATACCAAGGAAGAAAATACAGCGCGCCCCCGCTTCCCCGGCTCTTGCCGACGCGGGACCGCTTCAATGCCTCGATCGCCTGCTGTAATCCCTCTTTCAACTCTTCGATATCTTTTTCCCGGCCGGGCCGCGATCCATCAATTTGGGCTTGCGCCTGTTCTTCAATCGACTTTTCCAAGGCTTTTGATGCACGGGAGGCGCGAACTCGCATGATAAGCATGACGATCATCCAGATCAGGAAGACCGCGATGATACCGAAGAAAAGATATCGCCTGGGGATTCCGAACTGAGGCCCGAGCCAAAGGGCCATCAGGATGAGACCGGCGGCCCCGGCCGTTACGAGGCTTTTAGGTTTAAGCAACCGGAACAGCAGATTCACGCCACCTCCAGATGTAGAAGGCTCCTACTCAAAATCCGATCGTCGCCAGCAGGCTCCGGATCTCATCGGCCGCATGGGATCCCGCAATGCGGGCGACGAGACCGAAGACGATTATAAGGAGGGCCATCGCGGGTATAAAAAGGAGCGCCGTCGCCCAGATTGGAAATCCTTCACCGACGACCTCGGGGAAATCATCCGGCCGTTTCCAATGCGGCGACAATTTCTCCACCATAAAGATATTGTCCCCCGTCAATTCACGGGCCAACTCCAGCAGCAGGGCGTCGCGCTTCTCCGGACCACTGAGGACATAGCGCCCGGAGAATCCGAGAACCAGCGCATCGTGATAAACCTCGAGCGCGGGCCGGTTCTCCCCCGGATTCATGCGCAGCCTGTCGAGCCGCTTGAAAAACTCCTCACCGGCGATATTGATGCCGAAGAGCTGCGATTGCAGCTTCGTCGAACGCCAAACATTTTTCCCAGGCCATTGTGAATTGAGAATCGCTTCGTCGAGAAGGGCGACGATGGCGAAGCGGGCTTCATCAACCTGCTGTGTGGAGTACCCGGCCTCTTTGCCCTCTTTCTCAAATCGTCCCAGCTGATCCAAAATCCTATTGCGGATATCCCCGGGCTCGCCGAGATCGGTCCTCGTGCGCAACGTGACGATAAAGGAAAAGAGATCGGAGGACAGAGTGCTCAGCGTCCGGGTGGTTGCGAGGGCCGCCGATGGCCGAGAAGGGTCCCCGCCGGCGCCGAACCCCGCCTCCGGTGTTTTCCTACTCCGGTTGAACAGATGACCCAGTCCCATGAGACTCCTTTCAACCCCAAACCGCGATGAGTTCGAGATGAATCCCCGGGAATTCCGGTGGGATATAGATCGACAGATTTCGCGAGCCGGCTACAAGATCCCAAACCTCGCCGGATTTTTCCATTTTGAAATAGACATAATTGCCCTGAGCCGGAAGCGAGGCGGGAAGCGTTTGCGCCAATGTTAAACCAACTCCGGTGAGGGCGTGGGCAAGCAGAAAATCGACCCGGTCGGGCGACGCAATCTTCACCTTCTCCGGGAAGTTTCTTTGGATTTCCTCGGTGGAGAGGCTCGCCGTAACACCCAGGAACCATGAGACCGAGCCGTCCAGATGCCGGTCATCCTGAATGGCCGCCGTGTACATTGTCTGATCCATCTTCGTCAGCGGGATCCGCGCGTAATTCTTCGGCAGCGAGATTTCCAACAGCCCCGGAATGCGAGTTCCGAGATCCTTGAAGACCGGGCCGCTGTGATCGTGTTCATAGGCGGGAATATCCCGGGGTGACTGATCGCTGAGGGTCGTCAGCCGGCCGGCCAGATCGGCCAGCATGAGATAGACCATTTCGCCGCTGCACCCTTGGAACCTCAGATAATGTGTCAGCCGGGGAATGGCGCCGTTCAGCGTTCCCAGAAGCCAGAACCCGGCGACGTCATCGCGGCCGAACTCGGCGGCCCCTTTGCCGCTGTGCCGGCGGCGGTCGCTGAGCTCCGTCGACCGGGTCACCAGGATCTCGAGCAAGCGTTGCAGCAGGCGGAGGAGATACGGCGAGCCTTCTACGGAAAGCAACGGGGGGACAAACTCTTTCAGATATGTATAACCCCCTTCCGGCTTCCGAACGACACGCGCCAAGGGGAGGACATCATATTCCCCAAGGGGATCGTCGGGAAACAGGATCATGAGGTTCGTCCTCGCGACTTCCACCTCGCGCTCATCCTCCCCGGTCACTTCATCCATTGCGGCGACCGAGACCCTCCGGAAACGCGATTCATGATCATCCCCTGATGACACCTGAATCTGTCCGGGGCGATGCAGGCGCACACCGAGATAAACGGGAAGCTCCGTCTCCTTGATCGGGAAATGCTCGTCAACATTTCTCGCTTCCGGCGGCTCTTCTCTTTCAGGAGCTCTGAACGGCGCCATGCTGGGGAAGACACCCGCCGTCTCTTCGATGCGGATCTGCCCGTTTTGCACGGCGGCCTCATCCAGGACAAGTTTGTTAAAACCGTAGGAGAACATCCGTTCGCTGCGGAGCTGGTCCGCAACGCGTTGTTCATGATAGAAATCCTGCAGCTGAAAATGGTGGGGGGAAAGCAGCATCCCCTCATTCCATATGACTCGGGAGCGTTTACTCATAGCATCACCATTGCCAAGACTCCGCCTCAGCGGGCCTCGCGGATACAGAATTTGTCAAATGTCAAAGCCTGGGGGGAAGAGATTTTGTCAATGGGGCTGACCCATTTCCAGCAGCTCCCCTCCGTTTGGCAGAAGTTGCCGACGACGGCGATGATCGAGGCGCCGTCCGCGGGTTTCAGGTTCATCGGGATTCTCTGCGAGGGTTCGAGAATCATCTCCAGTTGGTCTACAAATTCGTCGCCCAACTCCTTTTCCGGATCCCACCAAAGTCCCTGCAATGAGGCGATCGATATCTGTGAGTCGCCCGAGAGCTGAAAAATGCGGATGGGAAGCGTATTGGCGACTTCCTCGCCGCATGAATTCAACATATCGGTTCCGTTCAAGATCAGCACCAGCTCGCGGCTTTGAGTCTTCCCTCCAAAGATCCCGCATCCGGAGAACACAACCCCCGCCATGAGAAGTCCCACCACAAATTTCAACACCAGATCACGACGTTTCATCCTTCTCTCCCCCATCCTTCTCTACCCCGTCCTTCTCTACCGCCGTTTTATCTTCCCCGGTCTTCTCTCCCGCCATCTGATGCCTTTGGAGAAACCGAAGATACCCTTGCCGGAATCCCTCCCGATGGAACCGCTCATAATCGGCAGCCTCCAGCGCGCGCAACTTTTGGAACCGAAGGAGGTATTCTTCCCATATCGCTTGAGTCCGCAACGGCCTCCAGCTGCTGTTCATCATTATGGGCCCGACTTTAACTTTTGTCCCTTCCAGTTCGCGGCTCATCGCCTCGGGATCGAATTCATCGAGGATCTGGCGGGTGCCTTCGGCCACCGCCTCCTGGTATCCCTCGAGCAAGGCGGCATGATGAAGTTTCAGCTCCTGCACCCATTGATGCAATGACCGCCGGACCGCCTCTTTTTCGGATGATGTGAGGAGCTTCGCCGCCAGATCGTGCGGCTTCAACGAAAGCAACTCCGGATCGGCGCCGGGCAATTGATTCGCCTTTCGAAATCCGTCCATACCCCGCCACATGTCGAGCAGGAACTCCAGGAGTTCGAGGTTGACGTCGGCCAGAAGACGGGAGAAAGCCTGTTGCCCTGACAGCACCTCTTTGGGCAGCGCTTGCGGGGCATCATTGGGTGCTTCCGTTCCCATCGGTCGCCGCTTCCTCTGTTGGAGATCAAGATTACCCGCCCCGAGACCGGCACGCCGGTGGCGCTCGGATTCACCTTCAAGGCACACACTATCTTGTGCGAGAGAAATGGGAGCGTCAAGGATGCAGCGGGAGCAGACTCCATATCCCTTGAACCGATCCCCAAATCTCCCTCACCATAGGTTCATGATCCGGTCGTTTTGATCGGAGGGGGGATTCATCAACAATGACCGATATGACCCGGATTTCAAACCTTTCGGCGCCGCGCAGGGACCCCGCCGCCAAGCCTCCCTCCGGTTGGCTGTGGTTCGGCATCGGGATCTTGCTGCTTCTCGGCTCGTTGGCTTTTTCAATCCTCCTGCCGCGTGAGCCGATAGGGAAGCTGGAACGTTCCCTCGCGCCCATTGATATGACGATCGAAGCGACATCCGATGCAACGGGTGAAATAGAGGGATCAGAGAACCCATGACCGGGATCCGAGCGGCATCAGGGCGCCGAACAACATCGATTCATGCCGGCAGATGTCTTGAGCGATGCGCCGGAATCCTTATTTGGCGCCTTGCCGATCCGTCCACCTTGCCTGTCGAGGCGCTCTCCGCCGGAGCCGCCGGCTCCGCGAAGCGGCGCCGTTCAAAAGCCGACACCCTCCTCCGCATTTTTGGGATGGGTCTGGGGATCGGCGGATTCCTTCTCCTTGCCGCGGGGATCCTTGGCACCCGCGATGTTCGACATCTCACCCAGCGCTACATCACCAATCCGCCGGGATTTTCCATCCGTCAGACGGCCGATGAGCTGGAGCGGGCCCTTGATCAAGCCTGGTGGCGACCCCTGCAGCCCGGTCTCGCTCCGCGCCTGAACCGCCTCGCGGACGCCATCCGCCAGGGTCGGCGAACTCTTATGGAGGCCGCCGTTGCCTATTCCAACGCCGGCGAGCGGATGATGGAATACGGTCTGCCCGGCCGGCTGATTTATGGACCGGAGATCACCCGGCCGATAGTGGAAGCCCTGGCCCGTGTGTCGACCCGATGGCATCGAACCAGCTTGACTTATCTTCATATACAACAAGTGATAGCGCCATATCTTGAACCCGTCGTGGATCCGTCGCAAAGACTGGTGTTGACCCTGAAGCAGGCCCCGCCGCATCACGCCCTCCTTATAACAGTTCGCAATGAAGCGGGGCAGGAGATTTATGCCACGCCGCCGATCCCTGTCGGGTCAACCGCGGAAATCCCCTTCCGTCCAGGGTCAATCCTCACGTTGAGTGATCTGACGCGGCCGGCGAACGACAAGCCGTTTCAGATTCTCGAGGATATAAGCCGGCCGCTGGAAGATCTTTCGGAAAAGAGGCCCCTCGAATTTCCGGTGCATGGCGCCTCATTTCAGATTGGGTTTTCCGGAGAGCTGGCGGCCGCGGCGCCGCCTTGGGACCGGCTTCCTCCCGCCATCCGCCAGGAATTGGACATGCCTTAGAGGCGGCGACACAACATTGGATTCGCTTGTTCTCGGCGCACGACGATTGCTATTCTCGCAAAGAGTCAATATTCAGAATCCGATTCTGATCGGATGAAGCCATCAATTGCCCTTCGCAGGGAGGAGATGATCATGTTTTTTAGACGTCATAATTTTCTATGGAGCCTGCTCCTCGTTCTTCCTCTTCTCTTCGCCGTCGGTTGCAGCGACGACGACAATGGCGGCACCCAACCGACGGGTTCGGATGAGCCGCCGTTATTGGTCACACCGACCGTTCCCACCAATGTGACCGTCGGAAACGCCACGGCCGAGGCGATTGTTGAAGGGCAGCTGGCGATGGCTCAAGGGATGGCCTCTTTCGCCACCGCATTTACAGCGCCCGCCAACAATGCCGATTGGGATGATGTGGGCGGATGTTTCTCTTACACGGTATCCTATCAGGCCTGTACATGGACTTATCGCGTCTGTGAACTCACTTCCGGCTACGAGTGGACGCTGACCCTCGACGGCGCCTGCGATGGCACGACCTATGCAAACTGGGTGGCGATGAGAATCACCACCAACGCCAACGGCACCGAGGGAACGCTTAGAATCTATGGACAAAACACGGCAACGGTGGAATTCGCGGCGGCGTGGACCAGCACGGCGACGTCCGGCACCTGGACATATTATGAGGGTGACATTAACGCGTCGAATGTCGCCGCCATCATGGCATGGACTCAGAACACCGACGGCTCATCCGACTGGACCTATACCGTTCCCGCGGATATGAAGTGGGAAACCCATATTTCCGGCGATGGCGCCTCGGGATATTGGAGATTGTACGAGTGGAACGGCACGGCCTGGTGGCTCACCAGCCAGATCCTTTGGGATGCCGACGGCGGTTCCTACACGACTTATGATGAACAGGGAGGAATTGTCAGCCAGGAAACCTGGGGCGATGCCGGCGACGATCCGATCTGCCAGGTATCGACGATGACGCTCGATTTCGAAACGGTCACCATCGGCCAGTCGGCGACACTTTCTTATACAATATCCAACAGCGGCGGCGGGACGCTCACAGGAAGCGTCGGCCCCGGATGTGATGATTTCCAGATTATACAAGGCTCCGGGAGTTTCAGCCTCGCGGCGGGGGCGAGCCACACGGTGACGATCGCCTTCGCGCCGAGCATCTCCGGTTATCAAAGCTGCAGCATCGACAATGGGACCGCCTGCGAAAATGTCCTGGCCTTCGGCTTGGGGTCCACCGGCGCGGATGAGCCTGAGTTGCCCGACACGCCGATCCCCGATGTCAGCCTGATTGATATCGGCAACACCTTGGCGCAGGGAACGGTCGCGGGGAGCGCTCAGATCATTGCAAGCTTGGTGGGATTCGGGACAGCTTTCACAAATCCGGCAAACGGCGCCGATTGGGATGATCTCGGCGGCGGTTGCTGGGAATACGAGCTCACCGAAGCCGGGTGCACCTGGACTTATGAGGTCTGTTTGGACGGCACAGACTTTGTGTGGATCATCACACTCAACGGCACCTGCGACAGCGGGAGCTACAGCAACTGGGTCGCCGTTCGGATCACAGTGAACGAGGACGGGACCCAAGGCACCTTCGTCATGTACGAGCAGAACTCGACGACGGTCGCCTTCACTCTCGCCTGGACCAGTAACGCGACATCCGGCACTTGGACTCTTTACAGCGGAACACAGAGCCAGAGCAACCTCATCGGTATCATGACCTGGGTCGACAACGGAGACGGCACCGAGGAATGGACTTGGACCATCCCCGAGATGACGCGATGGGAGATGCAACTCAGCAGCAGTGGAACATCCGGCTGGTACAAGGCCTACTACTGGGATGATGATGGTCAAGTTTGGTGGCTCCGCACCGAGATCACCTGGATGATCAACGGCACCGGTACGATGACGACATACGATGAAGAGGGCGCCGTCGAAGATGAAGAGTCCTGGTAGTTTCGACGGAATTAAAGCCGCTCCTTGCGAAAAGATTGAGATGAGACCGGGCGCCGCGAAAGGCGCCCGGTTTTGTCACCCGCGCATTCCCGTGTTCGTTGACACTCCCCCCAGACTGGTGAAGAATGAATCCGCAATGACGACCGGCAAAAAACCCAGCCTGAGACCCGGCGGATGGCGTCTAGCCGCCTCTGCGGAAACCGGGTGGTCTATCCCGCCCATGAACTTCACGACGGGCCTGATCTTCCTTGGCTTGTTTCTTCCCCTCCTCTTTTCCGCCTGTGGCGGCCAAGGGGGGTTGAAGATTGATGTCCGCGATATGTCTAACAACTCGGTCGCCGATGTGGAAATCCGCCAGGTCGGCCAGGACAATCGCCTGCTGGGAAAAACCAATGAAAGCGGTACAGCCACGATCCACCCCGACCGGGGAGAGGGCTCCGTTCTGATTAAATTGAACCGGCCCGCCGAAGATGGACGCGTCTACCAGTTCCGTGCTTCCTATACCCTGTCGGAGGAGGATTTCCGTGTCGGCGTCAAGGTCATCCGCATTGAAGGGATCGACGGTGAGAGCCCATCCGGACAGATCACGACCAGTCTCTTGCGGCTATCCAGCACGCCGACAGGAGCCGAAGTTTGGATCAATGGTGCGTATAAAGGCATAACTCCCATCAGCTTACCCGATCTCGCCCCCGGGCGCTCTCTGGTCATCCTGACGAAGCAGGGTTGGCACCCGGATTCGACCGAGATTTTTCTCGAGGCGGGCGATGAAGTGGAGCACTTCCGGGAGCTCTCCGCCACCGCCGTCAAGACCGCCAGCCTGGAGATCCTATCGGATCCCTCCGGCGCGGCGATTTATATCGACGGCGCTCCAACCAACCGCACAACACCGGCGACACTGACCGATCTCCAGCCGGGTGAGCGCCGCGTCCGCTCCAGCCTGAGCGGCTACAAAAATGTGGAGCGGACCGTCCGTCTCAAGGCCGGAGGCGCCGGCTTTATCGATCTCGGCCCACTTCCTCTCGTTGAATCGACCCCCGCCCCCGTTCCCCGGGACGACTCCAATATCGCCGCCCCCGTGTCTTCGTCGTTCGAGAAACGGTACGGCGTGAGTACCGCCCCCTATTTCGCGGAAGTTTATATCGACGGCTCCGACCAGAACCTCAATATTCTGGGCAAGTTCAGTTTGACATTGAAAGATGGTCTTCACCGATTCAGGGTCATCAACCAACAGGCGGGTATCGATCGCGTCCTCACCTATGAGGTCAAGAAGGGCGATCCTAATGACAAATTGATATTGGATTGGAGCAAAGGCGTCGTCCGCGCCAAGAAAGATTAACGCTTCTTCGTTGTGGATTTCGGCGCCGTTAACGTTTCAACCAAGTGTTCCGATATGGAGGTGAAACGATGATCCCTTATACAAACCGTGAGAATGGCCGTTCCACATCAATCGCCGCAGCCGCCGGGGACATGCTTCTTTTACTTGCCATCGCCTGTCTTCTGCTTGTACCGGTACGCCCCGCCGAATCCCAGGCGCCGGTTCCCGAGGATCCCTCGCTGGTGGGAGATTCAAAAAGCGTCTGCCAGGCCTTCTGGGATCAGGAATACGACGAAGCGTTGAAGTTAGCGGATAAAATCCTAAAGACAGAGGAATCCATACCGGTGAAGGTCGGCGTGTACAAATGCACAGCCTGCACCTATGTCGCCAAGGGAGAGCTCCCCAATGCGATGAAGTCTATCGAGAGCATGCTCCAGCTGGATCCATCCGCCCGTTACTCGCCTGATTATCTCTATCCCCCGCCGGTGCTCGATCTCTATCACACTGTTCGGGAATCACTCTACGCCGGGTCGATGGATATCAAAACCATCGCCATTGGAGATTTCGAAGACAACTCGGTTTTTGTCGACAAGGACGGGAAGTATGACTACTCCAAGCTGCGCCTGGCACTCGTCCACACGGTCATGGCCGATCTGGCGCAGGCGACATCATTGAAGATCGTCGACCGGCAGCGCACCGAGACGATTCTTAAGGAGATCGAGCTGGGGCAATCGGGTTTCACCGATCCCGAAGAGGCGGTCCGCGCCGGCAAGCTGCTCGGCGCCCAAACCTTTATTTTCGGTCAATATATGATTCTTAATAAGAACACTGTACGGATCGACGCCCGGGTTGTTCATACAGCGACGGGAGAGGTTATCCTGACGCACAGCACCACCGGCGATTTCTCTGGCGACCCGGAGAAATTCCTAGCCCTCGAAAGGGATTTGGTGATGGGCCTGGCCGAGGGGATCGAGAAGATTCTGCTTTTGGGCGAGGCGCCCATGGAATGCCGGAGCCTGGCCGCATCCTATTTCGATGGAAAAACCAAGACCATCGGCAAGCGCAAGAAATACGTCGAAAGCAAGTTCCTCACGGCGGAGGCGTTAGAGCTTGAGGACAGAGGCGATCTCAAACAAGCTCGTACGGTCTGGCATTCAGTTGTTGAATTAGATCCCGAAAACGATGTGGCTCGAGCGCGTGTCCGTTCACTGGACGCACTTCTTTGAAAGGGCCGGCCATGATGAAAGAGATCCGGTTGATCCTGCTCGCGGGTGCGCTGCTGCTTGCGGGCGCGCCGCTGCTCCTCATGACAACCGCGGGGTTCTGTCAAAGCGACATGAATATCACCGAGCAGGACCTGGCTCGTTTCCGGGAAAGCCCGATGGAATTCTTTTTCGAAATGGAATCGGGTTCTGCGATTCGCGCCGCAGAAATTCTTCTTCAAGAGAAGGATTTACACAATGGTGAGAGAAAAGACATTCTTACCACCATGGGGATGATCTATCTGGCAGAGGGTCATCCCCGCGCGGCGCGGGCGTCATTTATGGAATGTATAACTCAGGATCCCCAGGCCGAGTTGACCGGCGCCGCAAAGCTCCCACCGCCGGTCGTGAATCTCTTCTATTCGCTTCGGGACAGCATTGTCTTGGCGAGACGGATTGAGCGTCCCCTGCAACTCAACACGCTTGCCATCGGGGACATCGAAAACAACTCCATCATTCCGGGACCGTTCGATCTCGACAAATTCGCAAAGGGGCTGGTTCATATCATCACCACCGATCTCTCCGGGATCGACAACCTCACTCTCGTGGACCGGCAGCGCCTTGATGTTCTCCGCCGGGAGATCGAGATGAACAACAACGACGCCATTTTTGATCCCGAGAAACGGGTGGCGTTCGGCAAGCTTACCGGGGCGGGCTCGTTTCTTTTCGGCAGTCTCATGATGGCCGAAAAGAACAACCTCCGAATCGATCTCCGGCTGGTTGAAACCGAGACCGGTGAAATCCTCCTCGCGGAGAGTGTCGACGGCAAAGCCAAGAGCGGATCCGATCTGATCAAGCTGGAACAGAAGCTGGTGGTCGATATCCTAGCCCCAAAAATCAAAGACCTTCTGGGTGGCGGTCCGGAGGATTGGGATAAAAACTTGAAAAACCAGATTCGTCGGCGAGAGGATGAGAAGTATCTTGTGATGGTGCTGGCAACAGGTCGGGCCGTGCTGGCTGAAGAGGCGGGCGATTTGGCGGCCGCCGCAACGGCATGGGCCGAGGTTGTCGCGTTGGATCCGAGGAATGAACAGGCCGCCGGCCGCACCCGTTCTCTGGCCGCCTACGCGGCCTATACCTCGAAGGAGTAACGGAGATGTCAACTTGGAAGTTATTCCTCGTCTCATTCATCTTGTCGTCTACCCTCCTGGCGGGATGTTCGGGTGGACCCAAGCCGCAGCACCTCTTCAAACAGGGTGATTACAAAACTGCGCTGGCGCTTTATCAGGAACGCGCGGAGAGACTCCCCGACAATGCCGAGACCTTCCGCGCTATCGGAGCCTGCCAATATGAGCTCGGGGATGTCACCGCGGCCCTGGCTTCATTGGAAAAGGCCCACGAACTGGATTCAAAAGATGCTTCCACGCTTTTCCTGCTCGGACGGGTCAATGAAAAGCTGAATGACCCGGGCGGCGCCCTGGCCGCCTACACCGCCTATATGGAAAGAAAGCCGGATGCGGTGGAGGTTAGTGCGCGGATGAACCTCCTCCGGCGGCAGATGCTCGAAAAGCAGACGCAGATCCTCGTCGCTCGTGAGGGTATGATGACGGCGACGCCCCCCTCCCGGCTGACCCTGGCTGTCTTCGATTTTGAGAACCTCTCGCCCGATTCCTTACTGACACCTCTGGGCAAAGGATTAGCGGCGATGTTGATCACCGATCTCTCGCAAGCCGATTCGCTGCGCCTGGTGGAACGGCAGCGACTCCAAGTGCTTCTTGATGAATTGGGAATGACGCATGCGGCGCCGCCGGCGGGGACACCCGCTGACAAGCCGGCGGGAGAACCGGCGGCGACCGCCGATCCGATCCTCCAACTCAAAACAAACTTGGCGACCCTCATCTCATCGGACGGCACGCCCTATTACAAAGGCCCTTTGGATTCCGAACAAACGACAATGTATAAAAATGCAGTTCGAGCTTTTCAACGCGACGCCGGATTGGTTGTCGACGGTATCCCCGGTCCCAACACCCGGAATGCCGTGAAGGCCGCGCTGAAGGCACAGACGTCAAAGACGGGGGCCGAAGGATCGGCTTTTGCACAGGGACGTGCGCCCCGTCTAGGACGTCTCCTCAGCGCAGGAACCCTTCTGCAGGGATCATTTTTAACATTTGAGGAAGGGGCGCAGGTCCGTTTGGACGCCGATCTGCTGGCGACGGAAACGGGCAGCCCCCGTGCCGACGTACAACCCGCGGCCGGAAAACTCGAACAGGTCCTCCACTTGGAAAAGGAACTGGTTCTCTCGATTCTAGCGGCGCTCGGACTCTCTCCCAGTGTCGACGAACGGGCGATTCTCATGGATATGCCGACCGAATCATTTGACGCCTTCCTCGCCTATTGCCGCGGTTTGGATATGGAGGAGCGCGGCTATCCCGCCCAGGCTGCGGGATACTACCGTGATGCGGCGAATCTCGATCCCGGCTTCCGCATAGCCTCTTCCAGAGCTGATATCCTATCGGTCACCCCTGAAGATCAAGAAAGCTACGATGCCGGTGAGATGGAAAAGATCGGCGAGACAAAACCACCGACCGATGACCGGCATATCCACCAGGGCGAGATCATCGGCCTTGTTCCCCCACCGGAGAAAACGCAGGCCGATCCACAGTTGACCCCGGGGCAAAAGCTACCCACCGAGGGAACCATTATTGTTGAAGGGGATGTGCCCAATTGAGGTTCGATATGAAAAGACGAGCGATGTCCTTGGTCTGTCTGTGCGGCATTCTGTTCTTCGTATTTCCTTTCTCCCTATTCCCGGCTTCTCTGTGGAATACCCCTATCGCGGCTCAAGATCAGCTCCGTTTCCCTTTCACATACCGCGTGTGGCAAATTGACTCCCCCGGAGAAAGCTTCGAGATTTCACAATGGATGGGAACGGCTTGGGGTGGATTCTCCTTCGGCGACACCTGGAGCCTCGCCGCGTCAACATCTTCCGCTGGAAGCACACTCAATTTGGAGCCTTCGGAATCATTGAACGGTTTAACAAATCTCCGCGCTCAACTCTTCGGATCCTTTCTGGATCATCATTTGCAGTTCCAGGCCGGCGCCAGCCTCCCGACCGGAAAGCGCGAGCTCACCTTCGAAGAGCTGACCGTTGAAGACAGCCTCTGGAACCCTGTTTTGGGATTTCCACTCCGCCATTACGGACAGGGTTTCGACATGAATATCGGGCTCTCATGGGCCATGCCTCTGGGATCGGCATGGGTCTTCGGGCTCGGTGGTTCATACACGATCAACGGAGCCTACGCCTTGGAAGCAGGGCAGCCCGATTACGAACCCGGCGATGTCGTCAATATCACAACCGGTCTCGACGCCAGCTTCACATCATTGAAGCTGATGCTCGATCTCACCGGGCGGTTCTTTGGGGCCGATGGTTTTGACGGCGTAGAGGTTTACGACGAAGGTCCCCAATGGGAGGGCCGCCTACAAGCCCAGCTCTTCAGAAGGAATTTCACCTGGAGCACCCATCTGCAAGCGATCTGGAAGGGCGAAAATGGTATCTTGTCCGCATCCCAACCGGAGATGCCCGATCTCTCTCCCGAGGGAGGGCGAACACTCCAACTGGCGACGGATGGACGATGGGGTTTGTCCCACCAATGGGCGGCGGGGATCACCCTAAGTTGGATGCAGTTCGTCGGATACGAAGATGAAAGCAAGACAGGCTGGTCGGCCGGATTTGGCCCCCTGGTTGGATGGTCCTCAGGCAAGTCCCTCTCCGCAGTCTTGCGGTGGGCGATGCTGACGGGAGCCTTGGATTCGGGGAATACAGATCTATCGGGGAACGACTTATCCTTGGCGCTCAGCTGGAATCTCTGATTCTAGTTGAAATTGGTTTAATTCTAAAAAGCAGATTTATTAATGCATACAATCTCATCAGGGTCGATGACTTGGATAGATTCCGTCCAGAAGGTTTGATTCGTTAAAAAACGGCCACCTTGCAAAATGCAACGGATTAGAAATATTCCATCCCCGCCTTGGCAACCGTAAAACCCAGGGTGTTTATGTTGTATAATAATGGGGTGACCACCAACGAACGAGTCGAGGAGGTATGACATGTTTTCTATGAAGCACCGGAATCAAGCGATTCGACAATTGGGCATCCTGACTGCCATCATCGGGGCCATGGTGATCATCTTTGTCGCTTGTGGAGAAGATAAACTCGTTTCCTCCTCCGCGACGGGAACCCTCTCGGTTCAGATGCAGTTTGTGGATAACCCGGCAGGTGCGGGGAAAGCCTTCGGCAATTCCAACATCGCCCTTATCGACTCAATTCAAGTTTTGGTTTTGGAAGAAGATTCCGACGAGATCGTCGCGCAGGCGATTGTGCCGGTCGCCGAAAACCAAAACTCATTCCGCATTTCTCTGGATGTTCCATCGCAGAAAAATCTTCGGATACGCGGCGTGGCGATTGGAACTCCGGCGGATGCCGGATGCGGCGCCTCGACGTCGGGGTCGGCTTATACCGGCCTGTCGGCTGTGATGTCGGTCCGACCTCGTTGCGAGGAAACAGTTCCGCTCACGATGAACAGCTTTATCCCCGGCATTCATATCACATCGATCCAGGGCCCCCTGGTCAATCTTGCCTGGGGACGGGTTCCGGGCGCTGAAGAATATATCCTGCGGACTTTTGATGAGCAGTGTGGATTCACCGATCTCGTTCAGGCCGATACGATCGCCATGGTAAACCTTAACGGCAAACTCCTCGAAAGCAGCAATGAGATCCTCCGCGTGCGGGCCGTTAATGCCATCTCAACGGGAACATTCTCCGCTCCGATCACCTTGAATGAGCTGCCTCTTTGCCTTGTCGAGCCCGCCTTCATCGATTTCGGTGATGTCAATATCGGTGAACTCTCCGAAAGAACTTTCACGATTATAAATGACGGTGGTGGTCTTTTGACCGGTTCCGTCGAATCAACCTGCGACGCCTTTGAGATCATTGAAGGGGCAGGCAACTTTGAACTCGCGGGAGCAGAGTCCCGCACCGTCACCATCCGTTATCTCCCGACCGCGGCCGGGGATCAGGATTGTACCATTCTCACCGGCACCGGGTGCGCTCAGGTCCAGATCACCGGATCCGGTGGTGTGCCGGGGTGCGAGATTAGCACCGCCAGCCTCGATTTCGGTTCGATCAAGGTCGGCGAAACGGCCGATCGCTCCTTTACGGTCAGCAATATCGGAAGCGGCATCGTCCGGGGTTCCATTTCTGCCAATTGCAATCAGTTCGCGGTCATCGAAGGCGCCGGCGATTACGTGCTGGCCGCACAGAGCTCCCGCACCGTGACCGTCCGCTATCACCCATCAACAACGGGGAGCCATTCCTGCGCGGTTCAGACCGGAACCCGCTGCGGCCAGGTATCCCTCACCGGTCATGCGACCAGCCCCAGATGCCAGATCCTTCCGGCTGTTCTCAATTTCGGCGATGTTGTCTTGGGCGCTTCAAAAGAGTTGTCCTTCCGGGTCACTAATACCGGCACCGGCATTCTGAACGGCGAGATAGGGATTGATTGCGATCAATTTGAAATCGTTTCCGGCGGGGGCGCCTTCGATCTAGAGAGTCTCGAATCCATCAGGATTACCGTCCGTTATGCGCCCGATGAACTAGGCGAACATACTTGTACAATTACGACGGGAACCGATTGCTCAGATATTACCGTCACCGGCGCATCCCGGAATGGCGACTGCCGCCTCACCGCATCAAACCTTGCCTTCGGCCTGGTGAATGTGGGTGAGTCAAAGGATCTAACTTTTGGGATCAGCAACCCGGGCGCGGGCAATCTGCATGGGAAAGTCGAAGAGGCTTGTGAACCCTTTGCGATCATTGAAGGGGCCGGCGACTTTGACATTCTCGGCGCCGGCACGCATACCGTCACGGTCCGCTATAGTCCTACGGCAGACGGCTTCCAGGCTTGCACGATTCAGACGGGCACCTCATGCAACGGCGTACGCGCCACCGGAACAGCCGAAACGCCTGTATGCCAAATCACCCCGGCCCAGCTCGACTTCGCCGCGCTGAATGTCGGCAGTATGCGCGACCGGTCTTTCACGATCAAAAATACCGGCGGCGGCGTGCTGAAAGGATTCATCGAAAGCAACTGCGATCAATTCGCCATCGTCAGAGGCGGCGGCGACTTTGCCCTCGAGAGCCTGAAATCACGAACCGTTACGGTTCGTTATCAGCCCACGGAATCTGGTGAACACACATGCACCATCCTCACCGGAACGGAATGCGATGTTATCCCCGCGGTGGGAACAGCGGTTCGACCCGACTGCCTCATCGAGCCCTCCGAGATCGTCTTCGACGCGACGGCGCTCGGCGATTTTCCGGAAAAGACCTTCATCCTCACCAATGTCGGCACCGGAATCCTTTCCGGCTTTGTTGAAGTAACCTGTGATGATTTTGAGATCATCGAAGGCGGCGGCGCCTTCAATCTGGGTGTGAATGATACGCTCACAGTCGTCGTCCGTTACCAACCGATGGTTGCCGGCGAGCACAGCTGTTCTATCCTCACCGGGACAACATGCGGGATGATTCCCGTCTCCGGCACGGCTCAAGGACCCATCTGTCAAATTGACGCCACCGAGTTTGATTTCGGCGAACTCCTCGTCGGCGAAACCAGCGAACAGACTTTCACATTGAGCAATGTGGGAATGGGAATGCTCACCGGTTCAATCATCACCGATTGCGATCAATTTGAAATCGTGGCCGGAAGCGGCCCATATGATTTAGGATCGCTTCAAGAGCTCGAGGTAACGGTCCGTTATCAGCCTACCGAGATCGGTAATCACTCCTGCTCGATCTCTACCGGCACAGAATGCGGATTCATTTATATCACCGGCTCGGCCAACTCAGCGATCTGCGATGTCAATCCATCCATCCTCGACTTCGACAATTTGGATGTCGGTGATTCAAATGAATTGACCTTCACACTCAGTAATATCGGAGTCGGAACTCTCTCGGGAGTCATCGAGGCCGATTGCGAGCATTTTGAAATCGTCTCCGGCGGCGGCGCTTTCGATCTTGCCGGCGGCGATGATGTTGTCGTCACGGTTCGCTACGAGCCGACAGAGCCGGGCGATCATCTCTGTATTATTGAAACCGGCACTGGATGCACCGTTCTGGCGAGAGCGGGATCGTCGCAGCCCGCTGCTTGCATTGTTGAGCCCAGCGCCGTCAATTTCGGCGAGGTGACCGTCGGATCCACGAAAGATTTGTCTTTCACTATCACCAACGGCGGTGGTGGAAATCTAAGCGGTTCGCTTTCACTGAGCTGCGAGCCCTTCACAATCATCAGCGGCGGTGGCGCCTTCAGTCTCGGCTCGCTGGATTCACGGGAGGTTGTGGTTCGCTATAGCCCCACCTCGGTCGGCAACCATTCCTGCACGGTCGCTTTGAACGGTACGACCTGCGGCAGCGTGGCCTTAACGGGATCGGGCACGCCGGCGCCGCTCGGCAAAGTCACGCCTTCTGTTCTCGACTTTGGCGTCGTCCCGCTCGGGTACAGCAGCGAACTCACCTTCACGCTCAAAAATATCGGCAGCATCAACTTGTCCGGCACGGTGACGGAAACCAGCCCGCATTATGAGATTATCGGCGGGAAGGGCGCCTATGAGCTCGCTCCCAATGCACAAATCCAAGTCACCGTCCGCTTCAAGCCGGTCGCGTACGGATATCAATCGTGCGTGGTGCAGACGGGACGCTATACTCCCAATGTTTCCTGTTTCGGAACCGGCGAGGCGGATGCGGACTGTTTCTTGAATCCAAGTACGTTGAACTTCGGCGATGTCGTCGTGGGTGAAACCCGCAATCGAAGCTTCACCATTTTGAATGTCGGTGACCATAACTTTACCAGCAGCGTCAGCGAAAGCTGCCCCAACTTCGAAATACTCTCCGGCGGCGGAACCTTTACATTATTCCCCGGCGACTCACGTACCGTGACGGCGCGCTTCTCGCCGACGACGGTGGGATCGCAAAACTGCTATATCAATACGGGAGCCACCTGCGGCGGCGTTTCCTGCAGCGGTGAAGGGATTGAATCTCCCCCGGCATGTGATGTGAATCCCACCAGCCTCACCTTCGGTATGGTCGAGGTCGGTGATTGGGAGAACCGCAGCTTCCAGATCACGAATACGGGAGGGAACATCCTCACCGGGCAGCCGGTTATCATCGGTAGCAGTTACTTTACCATTATCTCCGGTGGCGGCCCCTACAGCCTGGGCGCCGGGCAGAGTGCGTATGTCACGATACGCTACCAACCCTTTGTTGAGGGCGCTCATACCTGCAACGTCTCCGTCGGTACCTCGTGCAGCATGGTAGCCTGCTCGGGTGAGGCGGAAGACGGCCCCATCTGCCATGTGGAGCCCACGCTGGTTGATTTCGGAGAGGTGAAGATCAATCCTTGGACACCCACTTCCGGAAAAACCGACACCTTTGTCATTTCCAATTTGGGTGGGGGAACGCTCACGGGATCGGTGACGATGCCGGCCGGATGTGTCAGTTTCAGCATATTATCGGGCGGCGGGAGCTTTAGCCTCGGCGCAGGACAATTCCGCGTCGTCACGGTCCGCTTCAGGCCGCAGGGTGGATATGGCGAATATGAATGCACGGTCGATACGGGAACCGATTGCGACGACGTTACTCTCAAAGGAATCGCTATTCCTTGGTCGACATTTAGCGGGAATTAATCGTAGAAGACGGAGCTTCCCGGGGTCGGGACATTGTTGGTCCTGATCCCGGCAAAGACGACAACGTTCGGGATCGGCTGCTCTTAAGATCCCGAATCAACCAAGAGAGACCGCGGCCCGATAGGGATCGCGGTCTCTTTTGTAGATGTCTCGCCGACGAGATTCAGTAACCTCTTATAATTCAACAGCAAAAATCAGAAAGCCTGAGCATTTATTTCAGTGCATATTATCCCATATTTGAGTATTCTATATTCGAATACTCGAAAACCGGACGCAAGATCCGAAAAGGAGAGTCGTCATGAGCCTCACCGTCCCGCCAAAGAAGAATGAAATCGCCGCCCTGGGGCTGATTAATTGGCAGCCGATGCATGGTTATCTCTTGAATCAGAAGATGCAGCAGCTCGGGCTGGAGCAGTGGGCCAATATATCCCAGTCATCAATCTACTATGCCCTGAATAAATTGATGGAGCATGGGGCCGTGACCGTGACGACCGAGAGGGAGGGCAAAGCGCCCGAGCGCACGATCTACCATATTACGGAAAAGGGCCGCCGCCTTCTCGCCGGGCAACTCCGGGTCGCGATGGGTAAAATCGAATCCGATGATCTTCTTTTCTATCTGTCGATGTCATTCATCGATGCCCTCCCTATCGCCGAGACGATCTCCCTTCTTGAAGCGAGGGTCGAAAAGTTGAATGAAATTATCAAACTCGAGAAAAGCCAAGCGGGAGAGCCGGGAATGCCGCCCCACCTCATGGCTCTATGCCATGTCGGCGCTCGCCATATGAATGTAGAACTTGAATTCTGTTTGGAATTGATCGCGCTGTTCAAATCTCACCCCGATTATTTCGAAACCCTCGGAGGAATGTCCAATGAAGGTTAAATCATCGCGAAATATCATCAGCAGGAGCCGGATCGCTTGCGTTTTTGGGAAATCTCCTTCGGCGTCCACGGCGTCAGCCCGCCGGTTTTTGGCCGCATTATTATTTATGCCGGTCCTCCTCTTTCTCGAATCGCCATGTGATGCTTCTTATACATTATGTGAAGCGGTCAGCCGGGCTTTGGAGCATAACCATAACATCGCGGCGAAGAGCCACGCCCTCGATGCAGCTGTCTGGGCGCACCGGCAGGCAAAAGCACAGCTCTTCCCATCACTCTCCCTGCAATCTTCCTACACCCGGCTCGACGACGAGACGGTGAAACGCGCCAATAGTATCGGACGCGAGTTGACCTTTTTTTATCCGGATACCGCTGGTAACTTCCAGGCCGAGACGGTCGAGATTCCCCAGACGGTCTTTCGCAACGGATTTGAAACACAGATTACGGCGCAGATGCTGCTTTTTCACCCTACAGTCTGGAATGGGGTCGCCGCCACCGGTGCGATAAAGGATGCCGCCTATTGGCAGGAAATCCTGACGCGGCAGGAAACAGCGCATCAAACGGTGAGAGCCGGCATCCAACTCCTAAAAGTCTATTCCTTGATCGAAATTCAGAATGAGCATCTCGCCCAGGCGAGAGAAAATACAGCCCTCGCGGAGAGGCTCTTCTCCGTCGGCCGCTATTCAGAGGCGGATGTCCTTCGCTGGCGCGTTGAAGAAGCCCGCCGGCAGGGAGAATTGGCCCAGCAGGAGAACCTCCGGCGTGTCAACGCCATGAGTCTCGAAAATCTGCTCGGTGAACCTTCTGGTGGTTTTCTGGAGCTGGACGATCACCTCCCGCAGCCAATTCTTGATCAAATTGATCTTTTCCTCGGGTTTGATATGAATGAATGGTCGGACTTTGAGAGCCGGCCCGTCAACGAGATAATAGAGAATAATCCCACATTGAAGATATTGAACAACTCTGTACGGATTTCTGATCTCGAAAACCAACGCAGCAAGACAAAGCTGCTACCCAGCCTCACTCTCAGCGGCTCCTACGGCTGGCAAAATAATAACACTCTTAATCTCGACGGCGCCAAAGCGTGGAATGCAAGCCTCGTTTTCAGTCTGCCGATCTTTACAAGTTTCTCCAACTATTCCGAGTGGCAGATGACCAAGCGAAAGGTTCTACAAACCCGCGAGGAAAACGAAGTGGCCATCCGAGGGCTCTATCTGAGCGCCGAGGCGGCCAGATCCTCCATACGAAGCAACACCAAGCTTTTGTTGCTGGCCGAAGCCACTTTGGAAAGCGCGAGACGTAATCTTGAAATCATGCACAGCAATTACACATTGGGACGATTGACGAATCTTGAGTGGATCGATGCTAACTTGACCCTTCAGGAGGCCGAGCAGATCCATTCAGCCGCTTATTACGATCTCGTTCTCGCCATCGCCGATTTCTTCCAATCGCGGGGAGAAATCCTGGAATTGTTTTCAGGGACGGGCGCAGAAGGCGTTTCTCATTGATAGTTTGACTCACAGAGTGAATGGAGAGGTTCAAAGATGATATTTCAATCAACGAATTCGCCGAACAAGACTGAACCAGCACAAGAACACCGGTCGCTGGAAGGGATGAAGCCGTCACCGTCCCTTCCGTTGTTGCCGTCGGTCTTATTAATCAGCTTTTGTCTGGGCGTCATATTCCTCTCCGCCGGATGTGGCGCCAAGACGGGATCACAGAAGGATACCTCCGCCATTCCGGTGGAAATTTTGACCGTCTCTCCGGATTCCTTGACCGAAACGGCCGTTTTGACCGGCCTTCTCAAAGCCTACCGGGCTGTCAATGTGGTCAGCGAGGTTGGTGGTGAAATTACCTCAATCCTGCATGATGTCGGTGATCGCGTAGACTCAAACATACTCCTCGCCGTTATTGACAAGACCATATCGCGAGAAAGCCTCCATCAGGCTGATGCGGCGGTGATCGCTGCGCTCGCGCGGTTTGAAATGACAAGAAACGATTATCAGCGCGATTCGACTTTGTTTAAGACCGGCGATATCGCCGCCGCCGTCTACGATAACAGCCATCTCGCCTATCGAGCGGCCGAAGCAGAGCTTCTGAGCACCAAAGCGGCGAGGGAACTCGCCAAGCGGCAGCTTGATAAAACCGACCTGCGGGCGCCCTTCAAGGGAACCCTGTCACGGCGTCATTGCGATGTCGGAACCTACATTGTCCCAGGCCAGGCGGTTTATCGTATCGTTGATATTGACTCTCTGCGTCTTAGGCTCGGTGTTTCACAAAATGACATGATACAGCTGTCGGTTGGAAAGCGTGTCTTAATCACACCCGATGCGCTTAGCGATTGGACATTTGATGGAAAGATCCGTTCGGTTTCTCCCGAGGCGGATGAAATATCCCACACCTTCAGTGTCGAAGTCGTCATTCCAAATCCGCCGGGATATCCCCTTCGGGATGGATTGGTCGTTCATGCGACTCTGCTCCTCAAGGAGCATCCCGCCGCTTTCGCTGTTCCCAGAGAAGCGATTCTGAAGCAAGGACCGGAAACATACCTCTTCGTCATAGTGGACTCAACGGCTAAGCGGCGGGCAGTGGGATTGGGGCCGCTTATCGGTGATCGTTATGTCATCGAGAGTGGATTGAAGAACGGCGATAGAGTGGTCGTCGTCGGGATGCGAAACCTGCGCGAGGATTCCGAAATCATTATCGAGAAGCAGCCCAGGCAGTGACCGCCTGGGGAATAAAGCCCTTCGGCTTTTATGGGGCCGGGCATGACGGAGCCATCGAAAGACAGTACGTAATGAATCGAAGGAGTTGATGTCATGAGTAAAATGTTGCCGCGCTTTTCCGTGAATCAACCCGTCCTGGTGAACCTTTTGATGTTGGGTATCTTTCTGGGCGGTCTCTTCGCCTTGATGGCGATGCCGCAGGAATTGAATCCGAATATCAGCTTCAACTGGGCCTTTGTTACAATTCTCTATCCCGGCGCCTCACCACAAGAAGTCGAAGATCTCATTATCATTCCCGGCGAAAAAGAACTCGACAAGATTGATAGCGTGGATGAGATCCTGGCTACGGCCGGTGAGGGGTTCGGATTCTTCTTTCTGAAATTTAAGGATATGTCCGATTCCGATTTCACGGTGAAGCTCCAGGAAGTCCGGATTCAGATCGACAATACAGATCTACCCAACGATATCGAGGATCCGATCATCGAGGATTTCGGATCTGATGACTTCATGCCGATCGTGGCGGTCGGCGTTACGTCCGACGGCGATCCCAAGACCGCGTCACTTATCATCGATGATCTCGCCGAGGATATTGAACGGATCGCCGATGTCGCCAAAGTTCAAGTGTCGGGATTGGAGGACCGGGAAATCTGGGTCGAAGTGGATCCTATGAAACTCAATGCGCACAATCTGACCCTTGGCGGCATTGTGCAAGCCCTCAACCAGCGAAATATTAATTTTCCGGGCGGAAACATCACTATCGGGCGATCTGAATTTCAAATCAGGGCTTTGAGCCGGTTCACCTCCCCCGAAGAAATCAACGATCTTGTTCTAAAGATCGGGCCATCCGGAGGGATTGTATACCTCGGTGATGTGGCGACCGTCAGGGAAGCGCGCGCCGAACGATCGACTCTATCCAGGCTCAACGGCAAGAACGCCGTTTCAATTTCCGTTTCAAAATCGGCCCAGGGGTCGACATTCGCTATTGCCGGCCGAGTCAAAGAGCTCGTCAAACAATATCGCGCCGCCAGTCCTGAGGGAATTGAATACACCATCACAATCGATTCGACCAGGCATATCAGCAGGATTCTCAGCGTTCTTCGTAATAACGCACTCATCGGTATCTCAATAATCTTCATCATCTTGTTGATCTTTCTCGGAAGAGCCAATGCCCTACTCGCTGCGCTCGGCATCCCGCTGTCCTTCATGATTACTTTTATCCTGATGAAGTTCACTGGAAACACCATCAACGGTTCAAGCGTCTTTGCGATGATTGTCGTCCTTGGTATCATTGTCGACGACGCCATCATTGTATTGGAAAATGTTCATTGCCACCGGCAGCTGGGGAAACCGCTGCGGGAAGCCGTGATTGACGGCACGTCGGAGGTTGTGAGTCCGGTAACGTCGGGGATCCTCACGACTATTGCGGCCTTTCTACCGTTGATGTTGCTGCCCGGCATCATGGGCAAGTTCATGCGTGTTATCCCCCTCGTCGTCAGCCTGGCCCTCGCCGCTTCGCTATTTGAGGCGTTGGTGATGCTGCCGTCTCATATCCACGATTGGACAGGCGGCTCCACCCGGCACATGAAACCCGAGTTCCGCGGTTATCTATGGCTGCGTGAACGATATGAGCGGATCGTCCGACGTTTTATGAAACGGCGCTATCTCGTCATGCTGGTGATGACCGTTATCTTGGGCGGTTCTCTCGCGCTGATCCCCCTCGTCGGTATTCAGATGTTCGGCGAGGAAAACCTCGATTTCTTCACTATCCTTATAAAACTTCCCGAGGGTACGACACTCGAAGAAACGGATCGCATTATTAGTAAGATCGAATCAGCCGCCTTGAATCTCCCCGCGACTGAAATCTCATACATAGAGGCCACCCCGGGACTTTACCAAGGTAATGATGACTGGATCATTCGCAATAATGTCGGCCAGGTTCTGGTCAGCCTAATACCGGACAAAGCAAAACGCAGGCCGATGGATGAGATCATTGCGAGTCTTCGCGATTCTATCGCAACAGTCAGCGGCCTCTCCTCACTGAAGTTTGAAAAGCCGTCGAGCGGGCCTCCCTCGGCCCCGCCCGTGAGCCTTCGGCTGACCGGAAAATACTTCAGTGAATTGGAACGGGCTGTCGCCGATATCAAGGCGGTTCTCTCCAATACCGAAGGGGTCTACGACATCCGCGATGACTTCCCGGGGGGAAAGCAGGAAATTCGCTTTGTAATTGATGACGAGCGCGCCGCACTGTACGGACTCACGCCCCGGGAGATAGCCATTGAGCTTCGCACCGCCATCGGCGGCGTGAAGGCGACGACGTACCGCGAGGGTGATGAAGATATCGATATCATTGTGAAATTTCAGGAGGAGGCCATTAACTCGCTTGCCGAGATCCGCTCGCTACAGATCTCCACGAAGTCAGGAACGTCCGTCCCTTTGTCGGATGTCGCCGAGATCAGTATTCATGATTCCGTGACCGAGATCAAACGACGGAATCTAAAACGTACAATAATTGTCGGAGCTGATATCGACAAATCCGTCACATCGGTCGACCGGGCGATCAAAAATATCACACCGGTCTTTGACGAGATCCGCAAGCGATATGAAGAGGTCGATGTCGAGATCGGCGGTGAATTCGAAGAGTTCAATCAAGCTTTCAACGATATCGGCAAGCTGTTTGCCATCGGCCTCATGCTGATGTACCTGATACTCGGAACACAATTCAGGTCATACATTCAGCCATTGGTCATCCTTTGCACTATTCCCTTCGCCTTCATCGGCGCGATGGTCGGTCTCCTCGTCTGCGGCGACAAATTCGGGATTGTGACCCTCTTCGGCGTCGTCGCCTTGGCCGGGATCGTCGTCAACGATGCTATTGTCATGATCTCTTTTATCAATGCTGCGCGGCAAAATGGACTGGAGCGATGGGAATCGATTGTCTCCGGCGGGACACAACGGCTGCGCCCGATAATTCTCACATCGGTCACCACTATCGGTGGGCTGTTACCGACCGTCTTGGGGATCGGCGGCACTTCGAATGTTTGGCGCCCCCTGGCCAATACAATCACCTTCGGCCTGATCGCCTCCACCCTTTTGACCCTGCTGATCATCCCCTGCATTCTCGCCATAATTGACGATTTGAAGGTAAAACTAGGGATGGCATTGATAAAGGAAAGATAGGGAGAAAAGGGGGGGATCCGTCAGGCGGCCGCAAAGGGGCCGGCCGCCCCCAGCGAACGGTCACCAACGAGGATTCGGCGCTGGACCTGGCATGCAAGAGTGTTACTCTAAATGCGTCGCCGACCACGGCCGCGGTTTTAGGGATGGGCACGAACCGATGGATGGGGGTTGTGATGTCATCCACATGTCCGGGTTTCCGCTGTATCACTTTGGGATTTCTCTCGCTCCTGATCGTCTGTCTTCTGCCCACCGGCTGCGGAAAGGACGCCCGCCCCGGGGAACCCGCCCCGCTGATGATCAGCCTTTCCTGGAAGGGACTCCCAGCACCGGATGAGGGATCCGTGGAGATCGCCGCCATCCGTATCGCATTATACGATACCGAAGAATATCTTGTGACCGAGGGCTGGGACGATGTCGCGGCGGATGATTCGTTCTCGGTGCGGTTGGAGGAGATTCCCCCAGGCGAAGGTTACACTGTCACCGCGGAAGCCCACGGCCTCTATCACCCGGAGGACGGCAGCTCACCTGACTCGGGCCTGGTTTACTTCGCAAGCCGCCGGCATGATGTCTCGGTGACGGCGAATGAGATCACACGCATCGTTCTTGAACTCACACCCTTTGTTCCCCTTTTCCATGATCCGATCCTTGATGGGGACTCCCTCCGCCTCAGCTGGACATCCCTCGATGAGGCCGATGAGTATTACATTTTCAAATCGATCGGCGCCCCGGTCCCGTACAGAACCGCCGACACGACACTGACTCTGAATTGGGTCGTCGAGCGGGCTCGGCAGGACCGCATCCTTTTCCGGCTTCAGGCGCGCAATAGTTTAACCCAGGGGGCCCGTGGCGATACATTGGGTGTCGAATCCCCGCAGACTCCGGGCGCGGCTTTTGTCATCGATTCCTACTCCCCACAACAAGGGCAGACGATCTCGGCGAACGACTCGCTCGTCATAACCCTTAACCGAGGCGTCGATCCCGCAACCCTGATCAATGGCCAAACGGTCTATGTTACGGCCGGCTCGGAAGAAGCGCTCATCAACGATCCGGTCATTTCACAAAACGGGCGGCGCATCGAAATCTATCCCCAAATTGAATGGGCCGGCGGCGCCATGCACGCATTGACCCTGACCACCGGCATCACCGACTCCGCCGGTATGGCCCTCGACGGCTATTCCCCAACCCCCGACCCCGAGAACTTCGAATTGTCATTCTATGTCGACCTGATTCCGAATCGCGCACCGGGGACGCCTGTTCTCATTTCGCCGGATGACGGAACGGTCGACCTCCCGCCGGTCTTTGGTTTCCTGTGGAGAGCCTCAACGGATCCGGACGGCGACCCTGTCACCTACGACTTCCACGCTACACCGAGCATCGGTCATCCGATCTTCCGGGAGGCGGTGGCCGATACGTATGTCATCATCTCCCTCTCCAGTTATACTCCGGGGATTGACTTCACCTGGTATGTAGAGGCTAAGGATCCGCATGGTGCCGGCGCTTCATCTGCCACGCGATCTTTCACATTAATGGATACGCCCGCAATACCAACGGATCTCCGGGCGCTGCTCCGCAGCGACACACGAATAACCGTCGGCTGGACCGACAACTCGACCAGCGAATTGGGATTTCTTCTCGATCGCAAAGGGCCGGCGGACAATGAATTCGTACCGCAGCCCGCCCTGGACGCGGATGTGACGTCATACGAAGACAGCGGGCTCTTACCCCTGCAGACTGTTTCATACCGCGTCCGATCCTACAACGATATAGGAGCATCGGCGCCTTCCGAAACCCTCACCGTCCGGACACGGCCGGCCACGCCATCCGATGTCTCGGCGCATTGGATCTCTCCGGAACGGATCGCCGTTGAGTGGAGCTCGTCATTCCGTTCAGCGCTTTTGCCGGCGGATCTCTTTCTCGTGGAACGTTCCGTCGATGGCTCGCCCTTCTTGAATGCGCGAACCCTTTCCGGTCAATCGAGTCTCTGGATTGACAACGATGTCAATCCAGAACAGGAGTATGCCTACCGGCTGTTGGCGATCGTCGTTTCGCCGCCCGATACATCAGCCGTTTCGGAGACAGCCCTGGCGCAAACATCGATACCGACACCCCTCGATTTCAATGTTGAAGCGCTGGATACCCGGACCGTCGCCCTGACATGGTCCTATCAGGCCCCATCACCGGACAGCTTCCTCGTTCACCGCAGGGAACTCCAGACGCTCGAGTTCAGCCCGCTCATGACAGTGCCGGGCATGGAACGCTCCGCGGCCGATAATAGCGTGCTGCCGGGGCGTGCCTATGATTACCGCCTTCTCGCCGTCGCCGGGACCGACACCTCATTCCATACGCCGACCGAAAACGTTATCGTTCCGATCAATCCTCCCGATCCGATCTCGGTTACCGGGTACAGCCCCACCGAAATCATCGTGAGCTGGACCTATAACGATCCCGACCCCTTGGGATTCCTCATCGAGCGGAGGGATCCGGGGGAACAATCTTTTGTACAAATCGATGATGTTCCCGGCGGCTATGACACGATCCTCGACTCAGATCTTGAGTCGGTATCCCTCTATGCCTACCGAATCAAGGCTTATGATGTCGCCGACACCTCGGCGGCCAGCGTTATCGAATCCGCTTATACATTAACCGGGCTTCCATCAGCGCCGAGGAACCTCAGAGCGGAAGGCGTCTCATACAGCATTATTCAACTAACATGGGATGAACCCGATTCCGGCTCGGTTGACAGCTATACGATCGAAGGGATCCTTGGCGGAGAAGGCCAATGGCAGGAGCTCGGCACGACGGGCGCCGACACGCTGACCTTCGTTCACGCGGGTCTTGGATGGCGCAACTATTGGATCTACCGCGTCATTGCCGCCAACAACTACGGTCCGGGCGATCCGTCATCGCAGGCCGGAGCACGGCCGCTCCTTCCGGCGCCGCAGACGCTCTATGCGGAATCAACAGCGCCGGATGTTATACAAATCCAATGGTCCTACGACTTCAACGCCAATCCCGAGGCTTATGATTTCACCGTCCAACGGGCCGTCGGGGAAGGCGGATCCTTTGAAGACCATCTTGCGAATATCCCCGGCGACTGGAGGCTGTTCGCCGACTACCCATTGGAGCCCGCCACCCTCTATACTTACCGGGTGAGGGCGGAAGACGACTACGGCGTTTCGATCTGGAGCCCCGAGGCTTCCGATACAACCGAAGCCAACGCCGTTCCCGGTACGCCAACCAATGTGAACCTTGAGCTTCTCTCGGCGTATCAGGTCCGTCTCTCCTGGTCGATAGGCAATGGAGGCGCACCGGAAGGTTATGAGATCCGCAAACAGCGGATGCAGGATTCGAGTTTACTCGACTATGATGAGGTCTCCGCCGATCAAGAGGCCTATATCGACACGGTCCTTCCGGCCCGGCGTTATCGCTACGCCGTCCGGGCCTATAATTCCAGCGGCGCTTCAGCCTGGTCGGAAACCGTCGAGAATTGGACAACCGGGTGGCGGAAACTCACGCCTCAAGGTGACGGCCCCGAACTCAACGAGGCGGGCGGCGCGTATGACGAGCCCGGCGACCGGTGGGTCATCTTCGGCGGCACTGATCAGCAATTGGGTTTTGCCGGCGATTTTATAAGCGACGACCTCTGGTCCTTATCGTTTGGGGACAGCGCCTGGACACTCGTCGATGCCGGCGGGGATCCTCCTCCCGGCGCCTACGCCATGAACGCCGCCTCCGACCCGGCCGACCGGCGCTTCTTCTTCATAGGCGGACGCGGCTATAGCGATTACTGGAATTACCGGAGTGTATGGGTCCTGGATCTGAACACCGATACCTGGAGCTCTCTTCCCGACCAGAGCCCGACAACCGGCACTTTTATTGAAGGCGTGCTGATCTACCGCTCTACGCCTGAGAATTGGTACTTGCATGGCGGATGGTCCGCCGGATTTGACGGCCAGCACCCCACATCGATGGAAAAACTCATCTGGGGAGGCGTTGAATTCTCCGAATGGTATTGGGTGCGCCAGGACCGCCCATATGACCCCGTTCCGGTCTCCGGCCATTGCGGCTTTTACAATAACAACCGGAACCGGCTGGTCGTCTTCGGCGGGGAAATCGGAATGCTGACCTACGGCACACCGATCAACACCCTTTACACCGTCAATGTGGGATCCGACACCGATTCCTGGATCGCCGAGGTGACGACCGGCGATATCCCACCGGCCCGCGCGCGCCATGCCGCCGCCTTCGATGCCGATAACGAAATATTATATGTCTTCGGCGGGCTGGTCGGCAATCAGGCTTTCCGGTTCAATGATTTGTATATGTGCCCGGTGGGAACTTCCAATCCTGACCTATACAAATGGACGAGACTGGGGGTTGATCTTCTCCCCCAAGACACCCCCGAGGCGAGAGAAGGCGCCTTGATGATGCTGGATCCTGCAAGGGCTCGATTGGTTCTCTTCGGCGGATGGGATGGATCGAACGCGCTGGGTGATGTTTGGATTTATCAACTCGGTGCGCCGTAAGATTGTTACACCGGCGTGAGCGCGCCGCCTAGGCCAATCCGAAAACCGGCGGGTAAGCCACGCTCCCTTTCACATTGGACAGGGCGCCGGGAACCAACTCCAAAACCATAAAATTTTCATCCGGCACCGGCAGCGAACAGGCCAATCCCAGCGGCCGGGCCGGAGAAAACCCAAATCGCGAATAATACTCAGGATCGCCGACCACTATCACGATGCGGTGATTCAGGTTTGCCGCAGCCTGGTTGCCGTACCGGACCAATGCTGAACCGATCCCCTGATTCTGAAAATCAGGCCGTACGGCGATCGGCGCCAAGGCCAGCGCCCGGTGCTCCCCGGCTTCGGATTTGATGATCAAGGGGCTGTAGAGAATGTGGCCGATAAGCTGCCGGTCAACCTCGGCGACAAGCGAAAGTTGCGGATCAAAATCGTCGGAGTCGCGAATCGCGTCGACAAGATCAGCTTCATGCTTCTGTCCGAAAGCGAGGAGGTGCACTCCTCGTATCGCCTCGGTATCCGACTCCTGCTCCGGGCGGATCGATATCATGAATCATCCCCTCAATCGGCTTGATAAACAGAACTCATGGAATGAGCTTAAGGGGATAGCGGATGAATCTCAAGCACCTTCCGACATCCAACGAAACAGCCACTCAAGGGATACCAATGGATCACCTCAGGAGCAGCATTTTGCGCGTCACCCTCCGATTCTGCGCCGACAAACGGCAGAAGTAGACTCCCGATCCCGCTTGAAGGGCTGCATTATTGCGGCCATCCCACTCCAAGATATGCGGTCCGGCCGGGAAGCTCCTGTGAGCGAGCGAGCGAACGCAGTGTCCGGCGACACTATAGATATCAATCTCGACATCACTTTTCGCCGCTAAAACAAAAGAGATTTTTGTGTTGGCGGCAAAAGGATTCGGTTTGTTTTGATGGAGAGCATAACCTTGATCGGGACCCAGAACGTCGCCCACACCGGTTACGGAATTCATCTTGTTGATCCGCGCGAGTGGGTCGCCGAGAAAGACATAAGACCGTGCTGTATGGCGCACATCAAGCCTGTCTGGAAACTCTTCAAGAAGCCTTTGAACCGCAACCAGAAACGATTCGGCGGCCGGCCTGTCGGGATCGGCATACAGCTCTTGAACAAAATACTTCGCGAAGACAGCATTTGTCGGTTGCCACGATCCTGTGGTAGGTCCGACCCACGCCATAGCGCCTTTATCCCATGACGCTAAAAACTTTTCGGCTATGGGCGCCCCATAATCCGGATCTTCGGTCCGCGCAAAATCCGCTCCGTCACAGGAGCCGGATAGAACCAGGGCCGCGTGGGTCCCATACGGGTCAAGCATGCCCATGTCCCATGGATTTGCCGCATTGGTTTGATCAAAGAAATTTGCCGGCCAGGATCGATTTGAGTAGCTGCTGAGCATGAGGAGCAGCTCCGGCCTGTAAAGATTCCAATGATCGGCCGCGGCCTCATTTCTGGCGCCGCCGCTTGGGATATCCGACTCGTAGAGATGTTGAATCCAAAGCCCGCCGGGCAATTCGCCTTCGACCTGTTGCGCGGCATCGCGCGCACATTGTCCGTCGCCCAGGCCGTCATGATCAAGATCACCGACAAAAAAGCCGACAGATTGAGCGCCGTGCGATCCGCTATCGAAGAATTGATTCATCTCCAGTTTATGACCAAACGCCCAGACATCTTCTACATTGTTAAATGGCAGCCGCGCCAGAACGACGTCCGGCATCTCATCATTGTCGATGTCCTGATAGGGTTGATCCGTCATCCAATAGGGTGTGACATAGGCGGTGTTCAAACCCCGGGAGGCCGTGTCGGATACAGCGAAGGTCGGAATAATATCCTTTGCCGGCTGCCCCCTCTCCGAATAGCCGGAAGCCAGGTACCCGTTATGAATACTCAACCAGTCACCGGTCCAGTATTGCCCGCCCTGCTCGGCCAGATCAAACCACTGCCAATCATTTGCATCACCCACCAAAAGGAAGAAGCGGGCTCCCGACGCCGCCCACGAAGCGATTTCACCCTTGAGATGGGCGCGAAAACTTCCAGGATCGGCGGGATAGTCATCAATCTCCTCGATCATAACGCTGTAGCCGTATCCACCCCAGAATTCAGCATAGGTATATTCAAGGGCCTCTCTGAATTTCAGCGGGCAAAAGATGACAACGGTCTCATCTCGGCCCAGCTGTGGAATCGAGGATAAATAACCATTGTTTAGCCGGCTCTGTCGCAGACAATCAATTCGATCGCGCAGGAATTCTATCGTTGGGCGCGGTTCGACATTGTGTGTTACTTGATTTGTGTGTGTGGCGGCACCATGAAAAATCTCTTGGCCATTTGCCTCAACTTCAACCAGCCGGAACCACTCATGGCCGCCGCCGATTTCGACATGATGGAACCCCGCCCCCGGGCTAAGGGGCGGGGTCAACGAATTCCAGGGGCCGGCAAGGGTGTAGCTTCCATCGATTCTATAATGAGACGTGCGGTGTTCGCTCGAGACCTTCCATTGAGCGACTCCGTCGACGACGGCAAAACCGTGTACAACAGCCGCTGGATTATCAGGGCGGTAGAATTTTATATCCGTTTGATCATATGGACAATGATTCCATCTGTGCCGGACTAATGGTCCTTTGCCCCATTTGGAGACAAGATAACCCGGAATAGCGGTTGTTATCGCTGAATGATTACCATTTGGGAAATTGGCCTTCCTTGGGCCCCCGGCCGAGAAAACAGTCACTGTTTCCGGATTGACGCCATCAACTTCAAAGTAGCTGCCATCTTCCCAATAGATGTCCTCTGCCACTATGACTTCATTATATGTCGAACAATACTCAGCTTTCCCCATCCCAATCCAGACAGGATCGCCACCCTCAGAAGCATGCCAGGCATAACCATGGCAATTATAAGTAAGCGTGGACTCCTTCAATATTTCTGCGTCCCACCCGCTGAACGCGATAAGAAACTCGACGTCAACGTTCCATGTCTGAATGGAATCATACGGGGCCTCATCCCGAACCCAGGCGCAGGGTACCATCGAGCCATTCGGCGTATGGACATCGAGCGCAGGATAATCCTCGGCATGGGCGGGACCAAGAAAGATAAATCCACTAAGCGCGAGGAGAAGGGCCGGGTAACTCACGAACCGGATCATTTTTATCGCCCTTAATCATTACCCCTGATAAATTTTTCAATAAACCCACTCAGGGTCGACATTCCTCTTTTTGTGCTCTGCGTCATGGCTGTGGGATAATCCAGAAATTCAAGTATATCTGTACTTGTATTGACGTCGTGAAAGAAAGGCGAGTCTTCAACACTCTGAAAAAGGCGGCCCATCAGCAGGTGAATAGTGACATCTCCTTCTCGTTGCCGGAGCCTTGTCGTGTATCTGTCGCCGCACAGGGCCAATAACCTATGCTTTTCTTCGGTCGAAAGACCGGATAAAATTTCCGGGATACTCAACATGGACTCCAACAAAGCAAAATCCCATTCGAAATACATTTTCTTGATCCGGGGCCAATCGGGATCGAGTAGAGCTGGGTCCAATGCTTGATATACTTTTAGTATAGCGGATCCGGCATCAGGTCTTTGTAGCAGTTCCCAACGAAATCCTAGCGGCTTGTGTTCTGGAGATGGGATGGAAGCGGGAAGGGCACCATCGCTGCTAAAATTCCAGAAATGGCGATCAGGATATTTCAGACAGGTCCAGGCCAAACCTAAGGTAGACATTGTGCTCAAAACCGAATCGGGAACTTGAATCGCTTTCCTTCTGTCCTGCTCCTCCATCTCATTCCATTCAGGAGTGCCGGGAACAACAGGGAAGTCATACACGTCTATATTGTCGTAGGATATTAAATGAAACATATCATAATCGGTGTCACTTGCAGATGCCCTGCTATTTGGAACAAATGATACAACCAAGAACAGGAAAGCGATTATGACCTTCATGTTTCCTCCCCTCAAGAACCAAGGCACTCCACCCTCACCCTTCATCTTTGGGTTTTGGAATGCAAATGGGGTCATTGGGATGTACCTGGCACCATTTGATCAACGACCAAGACAATAGCGCATTATCCCCTTGCGGGAAGAGATAATTCTCGATGTCTGATACAATATTGGGATCTGTGATTCTGGGCATCTCGTAGCCATAGAACAGCTTTCCGGCGGTCTTGGCAACAAGGGTTTCAATCATGTCCGGATCTCTCACTTCAACGGCAAGGGCCGGAATGGTTCCGGTGCGATAAGCATAAATGATCAGGATCTCATCAACCGCGCCTGCTTTTGATTCGAAAACCATCCAGGGCCATTCGGTTCCATCCAGGGAGCGTGTTGAAGGCATCCCGGTCGGGTCATGCCCAGTCGAAGATTTGGACGACACACTGTCTTCACTGCATCCCATCATTCCTAATCCCATCGTTCCCATGATGATGCCGCCTCCGATAAGGAGGCACAGAATGGTAATCCTTGCGCCCATGACTTTCCCTCCCAATCGCGATCTCATGAGTGAGTCCAATCAACTTTCTAGTGGGCAATAATCATGCCGGGGGAGAGAAGAGGCGGGAAGCGCACCGGGTTTTGGGCGGAATATGATTAGGTCGCCCAACGCGCTGATATCATATGAATTGCGAGGTCAGGGCCGTTGTTCTCTGTAGAGGGGAGCCGCGTTCTCATCTTGAACAAAACAGGCGACCGTGTCTGAAAAGTGAGATTTCGTAACCCAGCGGACACTCCGGACACAATCGGACACTTTTTATGATTACAACGTAGACACGCGGTTCCCATTCGGATTCACAAAATGAGGCTGCCGGCGGAGAGCAGATAACTCTTCAATAGAAAACAGGTTATAATGCCGCCCCGATTCGCTGCCAGCGCCAAGAGCCTTGTTGGGATTCGCGCTCTTGCGTCTATCTGGGATGAAAATGTGTCCGGGGTGTCCGCCCGGACACTTTCGGACACTGTGATTGAACCGAATGCCGATGCCCACCGGAAAAAAATGAAGATTCTTCGCAGCTTTTTGTGAAATCTCTGGAATTGAAAAGGTGCGGGCGCAAAAGGTGAGCTTAACGAAGGATTCGATAGACCATCTGGCGTGATATCCCCAGCATTTTGGCCGCCCGGCTCCGGTTTCCTCCGGCCGCGGCAAGTGCGGACACAACCCTGTCTCTGCTCGGACGCTCAATGGCAACTGGTGAGGGCTTCAGCGCTGAATCGAGAAGCATCTCCCGGATGACCGCCGGATCGAACGATGCGCCATTCCCTATGCCATTGAATCGGAGCCTGAGCGCGCGCACGAAATGATCAAGCTCGCGGATATTTCCAGGCCATGAATGCTCCCGGAAAACAAGCAGACCCGCCTCCTCGACCAATCCCTTAGGAAGGGCGCTGCCGGCGCCATGGTGATTCCACAGGTGGCGGATGAGGAGGGCAAGGTCTTCCAACCGGTTCCGCAGGGGAGGGAGATCAATCCGGCCTTGAGCCAGCCGGTAATAGAGATCTTTCCGGAAGAGGCCCATCTTTAGTTTCTGCGGGAGATCTTTTTGTGTGGCGGATACGATACCCAGCTGAATATTGTGAATGGCTGTTGAGCCCAGCGCCTTCACCTCGCCGCGATCAAGAAAACGCAGCAAGGCGACTTGAGCCCGGGGCGACAACTCCCCCACTTCATCCAAAAAGAGCGTTCCCCCTTCGGCCTCCCGCACCAAACCGCGCCGGTTGCGCGTTGCCCCCGTGAAGGCGCCCGCGTCAGCGCCGAAGAGCTCGCTTTGTATAAGGGCGTCGGGACAGGCGCCGCAATTGAAGGGAACAAAGCGCCCTCTCCGGCCGGCAAGCTTGTGAATCCCCCGCGCCACGAGCTCTTTTCCCGTCCCCGTCTCACCCGTGAGAAGGATAAAAGCTCCGTCTTCCGCCAGTCGACGCGCTTTCTCCAAGACACGCTTCATCGGAAGAGATCCGGTGATAAGGCCGATCTCATTCCAGATGGGATTTAAAGCCATAGAAGTTTGTGCATCCGTCAGTGCGCCCTTCGGCGCAGCCTTTACCGCACCCTTGGGTTTCGGCCGGGAAAAATCCAAACGCTCGAAATGACCAGAGGGTCCTTCTGACGCGCGGGTCTTCATGTTTGCCTGCAATAGCTGATGGCGCCAGCCGGATACGAGATCGGCTTTCTGGCCCAGGTTCATTTTTCGCAAAAGATCTTGTGCTCGAAGAGCGGTTTGTTCAGCTTTATCATTCATGCCTTGGGATTCGAGAGCCAAGCTGAGAAGACCCCACCCCTGGGCTTCTTCCCAATCCATCCCGCATTGGGATGCGAGATCGATGGCGTTTCGCGCCGCCTTCTCCGCCCGCGGCCACTTTGACTCAGCGCAGGCCAGCAAGGAGAATCTTAAATAGCACTCGACAACCAGATCTCCCGCCGGCGAAAGACAGTCGGCCAGACGGCGGCAGAGGTTCAGGGCTCGGTGCGCCCTACCAAAATGTCCACTCGTCGCCATAACCTCACCGAGGAACTCCAGAGATAGACATTCTTCACGCGGCATCTCCATCCGGCGGGCCATGCGCCAGCAGCTTAAGAGCAGGCGGCGGGCCTCCGGCCAGTCACCACAGCGGCCCGCGAGCATGCCCTGTCCCAAAGCCGATCGCAAGATCAAGGTTGCATGACCTATCTGTCGCGCCTGTTTATGAGCCTGCGCGAACGTCGCGTGACTTTGCTCGAGGAGACCCATCCGATTAAGGAGCCAAGCGCGATTAAGCAGGACGCGCACAACGCCGGTCAGATCACCGCCATCGCGACGGAGTTGTTCTGATTTTCCATAAAACCGGAGCGATTCCTCAAGCCGTCCTCGGATGCGGAGCACATTGGCCATCTGGCCGCAGGTCTTGCCCCAGAGAACACGATCGCCATAACGCTCGGCCAGTTCGAGGGCCTCGGCCGCCTTGGCCTCGGCCTCCTCAAGATTGCCGAGTCTCATGAGGGGTGTGACGGTCTGGATGAGAATCAAAACAGCGGTTTGCGGGTTGGCTTTCGCGAGAACATCCGGGCCCATCCGTCGACAAAGGTCCAGGGATGAAGGGTAATCGCCACTCTCGGATAGAATATAAGCCAGGACGGCCGTGCCGCGGACTTGTATTTCCGCCGAAACCGAGCCGGCGCTTTGAAGCAGGTCGCGGAGGACAGGGGTCCATACTCTGAGCTCCTTGGTTTTACGGAGCGCTTGGCAGCTCTCTAAGTAGCATGAAACAAGAGCTAAACGATCATCCCTTTCGGGGATCCCTTCAATCGAAGTTGAAACGATAGGTTGGAGAAGCTCGTAGGCATGGGTCGGTGAAGCAGCATCCAGGTATAGCCGGGCTCGACGAAGACAGCTAGCCAATGCCTCGGCTGGAAGATGAGATGAAGTCGAAAGATGTTCCCCGCACCCCTCCAGACTCATTTCGAATCTCCTCAACAGGAGTAAGGCATCTGATGCTTAGAACAATCCCCCAATTCCAGCTTTTCGACCTGGTCAGCGGAGCAACCAGTTTAACAGCCACAACTGAACCCGGGTGGAAAACGGCATTGGGGTTCGCTCGGCTTGAAAAGGACGCACGGTGGAATGCGCACGTTCAGCGCCGACGTTTTTTTCCGCCGTACTTTTACAATCCAGCACATGCCCAAGGTCGCTGTTTTTGGCCGGCAAAGGAGTGAATTCAGGCTCATCTCCATCCCCATCCGAATTGGAATAGGGATCCCGTGTCGGTGTTCCCGAATAAGCGGAAGCGATAGAGGGAAGGGTTGCCAGGAAGCCGATAAGAAGCAAAGCCAGGACTCCATAGGACACGATCAGCATTCGGAAAGCACGGAAAACTTTAGCATGGTTCATGAAGACCACTCCTCAGATCTGCAATGAATACCGGACGACCTCGCAGATCGCAAAGACAGCGCTTCCAATGTGCATTCATTTTCAGATCTATTGTCAAAAATTGTCAAGGTTTTTCTGAGCTAATGGATTAGCCCCAGTAAAGATATCGGTATGAGGCGGGGGAACCTTCATAGGAGGAAGCTGACAATCCAAAGGCCTGCTTCCGGCGCCGCAAAGCGTTGCCGGGGATCCGGCTATCTTGTTGAAATGCCTGCACCAGGGGCTGGTGACCGCGCTTACTAACGATTATGATAGGCCCCATTTAGAAGCAAGCTTCGGTGCAAGTCCGCATTGCAAGGCTAGATCTATCTACCATTAGACATAGGCTATCTTAGGAGCAGCAACTTCCCCATCCGTGACCGTTCACCCACCTGTAACCGGTAGAAATAGAGGCCGGATGGCTCCAGTTCAGCGTTCCACGAGGCATGATGACTTCCCGCCGCCCGGACGCCGTCAACGAGTGTGGCCCGCTTGCGGCCGGCAATATTATAAATATCGATGTGGACATCGGCCGCGTCTTTAAGTTCATAGGAAAAATGGGCCTTATTCTTGAATGGGTTGGATCCGGTCTCAAAAACAATTTCAGTACCGGGGGTTACCGCACCCTCAACCGACGTCAGGTCAACCGGCAGAAAATCCACGGAATTTGTATAGAAATTCGGAACGGCGATCAAATCGTGAACGGCGTCATAATAGATATCGGCGGGTCCGTCATGGCCGGTCGAGAACGTTTCCGGCGGGCCGCTGAGCGCCGGATCATACCGGAGCACCGCGCTGTAATACCAGCTGGAGATATAAAAGGAACCGCCACTATCAACCGTAATACCATCGACACTGGGGATCTGTGTGTTCATCACGACAGAGACCGATGAATCAGCGATATCGATCGCTTTCATCGGGTAACCGGCTTCGTTCTGCATGACGGTGAGAAGGCGGTCATTCGGCGCATCAAAGATGATACCGTTCGGCATATTCAGATCCGCATCCACAAAAACAGACCAGCTGTGATCGGGCCGGATTTTATAGATTTTGCTGTTATAGAAATCAGTCACATAGAGATTGCCGCTGTCGTCGGATGTGATGCCATTGAGCATCCCCGGATCCGTGATCCAAATACTTGCGATCCTTTCGCCCGTTTCCAGATCGAAGCCGATGAGCGCGATATCAGGCTCCCCGCTCGATGCAACATAAAGAATGCCGTTTAAAATGTGCAATCCGGCGATCTTGGTGAGAGACGTATTGAAATAGGATTGTTGATGCGCTGCATCGATCGCGACAATACTGCCGTCGCCGTAGTTCGAGACGAGATAGCGATCCCGCGGGGCGTCATAAACAACGCTCTCGGGTTGATTCAGAAGATTTTGGGCATGACCCGGAAGGGCCGGCAATCCGCTGAAAACCAAGGCGAGAAGAAGCACTGAAATCAAGATTCTCATAAAAAACCTCCCGGCCGGAATGTTGTTCAGCCCGCTGGTATGAGTACGGGCCGAAGGCCGGGAGGGTTTCCCTCACAAGCCATCTTGCCTGCGCCGGCGCTACTCACCGGTCTCAGATTATCTGAGCAAAATCATCCGCGTCTTCGCGCATCCCCTTGATGAGGAGAGCTTCACAAAATAGACGCCGGATGGAACATCCTCCCCGCGATCCGACCGCGTATCCCACTGAAGGAGGCTCCCCGAATCCAGTGATCCCTTATAAAGATGCCGGACAAGGCGGCCGGCCACATCGAATATCCCGACATCCGTCGGGATCGCTTCATCGAGATTGAAGGTCAGTGATACATTGTGGCCCGCCGGATTAGGGCTGCAGGTGATCCTCACCGGGATCAGATCCGCAACCGTCCAATCGCCCACTCCCGACAACCCGCAACCGAGGGAATCATACCCGGCGTCTACATTAATACCGCCCGAGGCGATCATTCTGAATCCCATACGGCGGAGTGGATCTCTCTGCGCCCAACTAAGAGTTCTCGCCCCGCAGCCGTTGACCCAAATGCGTCCCGGTGTGGCATCGGTCAGATAAAATGTAACACCCAAGACATCATGTGGGCCGCTATCCATGGGAGGCAGCAATGGATAGGCGCCGTCTTCAAGAACCAGGGTCGTGGGATAAGCGGTGTTGTCGATATTGATATTGGGTGTGACCAGCACGCAGAGGTCAATCCCGGCAATCCCGTCGCAGCCTTCAACAACAACATGCGCCGTGGCGGGTTGATAGGGGGCCAGATCGATCCGGTCGAGATCGTCCGTAGGGTCGGCAGAGAAATTGATTCGGACGGTTCCCGCGCAGCTATCCGGAACCACGCCGCAGGTGGCGCAGGGTGTTACCGGTCCATGCTGAAAGAAACTATCGGAGAAGACCAGAAAATCCTCGATCCCCACCACGCCGTTGTCATTGAAATCCGCGCTGGGATCGTAACTCCCGCCATAGGCTTCACCAAAGAGAACAAGATCCAGAAGATCGACCCAGCAATCGTGATTCATTTCAGTCCAACCGGTCGTCTGATAAGCATCCTGGCCGCAGAATTCGCACGGTTCAAAATCCCACGCGCCATCGCCGCAGTATGGTTCCTGCGGGCCGCAGTTGCCCAAGGAATCAGGCGGCGGATAGGCGTTGATCCCCCCGAAGGCCACCGTCTCAAAATTCATGAGCCGAGGCGGATTGACCTGAGCCCATTGAAGCCCCTGGTTGGAATGCATTGTACAATCTCTGATCTTCACCCAGGCCGGCTCGCTGTCGGTGACATAGGCATGAAACTCCCCCTGATATCTCGCCGGTGAGCCGTCCGATGGGGTCATCCCCCATAGAGCCTCGGTCGAAAAATCGCCTTCGACATTACTCGAGGCGTAGAAACAGGCATCCGCGGATGTCATACCAACGCACCCCTCAAGGACAATAAAAACTCTGAATTCCTCGAAGGGCGCAATATCGATTCGATCAACGTCCTCCTCGGCATCCATCGAAAAATTGATTCTTGCGATCCCCATGCAGCTGTCGGGCACAACGCCGCAGGGGTCGCAGGGATCCACCTCATAGTCATGAAAATAGCTGGTGCCGAACAAATAATAATCGCCGGCATTAACAAAGCCATCATCATTAAAATCGGCGCTGGCCGTCCAATAGGATCCAAGGAACGGCTGCGCGAAGATCCCGAAATCGACAATGTTGACGATGCAATCATGCGTCATATCCGTATAAACAAAACCGGATTCCCAGTAGCAATCCTGGCCGCAATACTCGCAGGCTTCCCAGATATGGTCGCCGCAAGAGCGGTCAACTGCGATCACGGCGGGCGAAAGAAAGAGAAGACATCCAATGATAAAGAGGAATATAAAGGGATGAAGAGGCCGGCGGCTGTTCATGGGACACCTCCGAAAGATTAATGTCTGGCCAAGGATCTTATTTTAATAACAACAGAATGACGACACGAGTCTTTCAAACCAAGCTTATTATAGGCGGTTTTGGGGAGATTTGAAAGATCCAAGATAGCGGCGGGACAGCGGGCCGATCATCCGCGTGCTCTCGATGGCGGGAATGAGATTCATCGGGGGTCGCCGGCCGCTTACAGTGTATGCAACGCCGCCGTCAGGAGGGTATCAACCGGTAATACCGCCGCTTGCCGAGACGGATCATGAGTCCATCGCCGCCCTTGGCTTTCACCATCTCCGGATCGAAAAGGGCCGCGACATCGCCGACCGTCTCCTGTTCGACATAGAATCCACCCTGCTGGATCAGGCGCCGCGCTTCGCCCTTCGATTTGGTTAGATTGAGCGCCGCCAGAGCGTCAATCCAGGTCGGACCATTGCGCATGAGATCATCCGTCACTTTAACAATTTGAATTTCATCGGGCGCGGCCTTCTCTTGTACGACCCGGCGGAAATGTTCCTCAGCCTCCTTCGCCGCGGCCGCTCCGTGGTACATTTCAACCAGCCGTCCGGCAAGGCGCTTCTTAATCTCCATCGGATTGCCGCCGCTCTTCAGCTCGGCCAGAATCTTGTCGATCTCATCCATCGGCCAGCCCGAGGTGAGTTCCACATAGGCCGGCAATTGCTCGTCGGAGACCCGCATCGTCTTCCCGAACATATCCTCAGGCGTGCTGCGGATATCGATTGTGTTGCCGTATGACTTAGACATTTTCCGCCCGTCGGTCCCATCGATGAGCGGTACGGTGATCATGACATGAGGCCGTGCTCCGAAATGTTTTTGTATCTCACGGCCGGCGAGAAGATTGAAATGCTGATCGTAAGCGCCGACCTGCACATCGCATTCGAGCGCGTGCGCATCGTATCCCTGCATGAGGGCGTAGAGCGACTCATGAAAGCGCAGGCTTTCGCCGCGATCCAGCCGGTCTTTAAAATCCCGCCGGCTGATAATCTGGCGCAGAGGGAAAATGGAGGCGAGTTCTACAATATCGGCAAACTGCAGTTTCGCCAGCCACTCGCCGTTGTAACGAACCTCGGTCTTCTCCTCATCCAGCACCTTGAAGGCCTGTTCGCAGTAGGTCTTGGCGAGCCCCAGCACTTCTTCGTGTGTAAAACGGCGGCGCGTTTTGTCTTGTCCCGTCGGATCGCCGATCATGGCGGTGTAATCACCGATGAGAAAGATAACCTGATGCCCCAGCTCCTGAAACTGGCGGAGCTTTTGCAGCGGGACAAAGTGACCGACATGAAGATTCGGGCTGGTCGGATCGACACCGAGATAAATCCGCAGCTGCTTTCCCTCTTTGAGAATCTCCCGCAGCTCCTCGGTCATCTGCTCGCGCAGCGTCTTCTCCGTTGGAGCCGTATCCCAATTGACCTCATCCGCAAACTGCGTTCCCCGCAACAGAATGGAGAGTTGCTCATCGATCGAAAGCTTTGTCGCCACCAGCCTGTCTCCTCCTTATGAACCAACCCGCGCGCCAACCTCCACGCCACGCCAAAGATGCCTATCCCTTAATCACTCCGATCGGCCTGAGACGGGCGACCTTAAGGCTGATTCCCGCCAGCTCCATCGTATCGACCACATCGGCCACATTTTTATAAGCGCCCCGCATCTCTTCGGCCAGGGTGCGGCGCCCCTGAGCCATGACGGTAATCCCCTCCTCCGACAATTCAGCAGCAAGATCCCTCCCGGCAAAGGTCTTCACCGCCTGCGTCCGGCTCATCACGCGGCCGGCCCCGTGCGCCGTGCTGCCAAAAGTTTCCTCGAGGCTCTTGGGTGTCCCCACCGCGAGGTAGGAGCAGGAGCCCATATCCCCCGGAATGATGATCGGCTGCCCGACGCTACGGCCGGGCCGGGTCCCCTGCGGCCAGAAAGCGCGCGTGGCCCCCTTGCGATGCACACAGAGCCGCCGGGTCTTGCCGCCGACCTGGTGATTTTCGAGCTTCGCAATATTGTGGCAGACATCATAGACGAGACTTAATCCCAGGTCGCGCGGATGGCAGCTCAGCCCCTCCAAAAAGGCCTTCTCGGCTAAGTGCATGATAGTCTGTCGATTAGCCCAGGCGTAATTGGCCGCCGCAAACATTGCCGCCAGATAGCCACGCCCCTCTTCCGATTCCACCGGTGCGCAGGCTAACTGGCGGTCTGGTATCTCTATATTATATCGACGGATAGCCCGTCCCATCAATTTTAGATAATCATCGCAGATCTGGTATCCAAAGCCGCGGGAGCCGGTATGGATCATGAGAGTGATCTGTCCTTCGCGGATGCCGAATTCTCGTGCCGCCTCGGGATGATAGATCTCTTCCACCACCTCGATCTCGGCAAAATGATTGCCCGAGCCGAGGGTGCCGACCTGCTCCGACCCGCGGTCCATCGCCCGTTGACTGACCCTGTCGGGGTCCGCCCCGGGTAAGGATCCGCCATCTTCAATGAAGTTTAGATCATCGGATTTCCCATAGCCGCGCTTGACGGCCCATCGGGCGCCGTTCTTGATCAGGTCGAGCATTTCCTGGTGGCCGGCCCTTTTAACGGCGCCGTGCGAACCGACGCCGCACGGGATATGGCGGAACATTGAGGCGACCAGCTTCTGGATCTTCGGCTGCACATCTTCCAGCTGCAGCTGCGTCGTCGCCAAACGAACGCCGCAATTGATATCGTATCCGACGCCGCCCGGAGAAATGACACCCCCCGCCGCCGGATCGGTAGCCGCCACGCCGCCGATCGGGAAACCGTATCCCCAATGGATATCGGGCATCGCGAGAGAATATCCGACAATCCCCGGAAGATGAGCGACGTTCGCGACCTGCTCCAATCCGCCTTCTGAACGCAGCTGTTCCAGTAGCGGCTTGGTAGCGTAAATCCGACCCGGAACGCGCATTTTTCCCGTTTTGGGGATTTCCCACAACCAATCTTTAACGCGTTCTAATTTTATGGGAGGACCGGATTTCATCGAGCGCCTGCTTTTAAATAAGCCCCCGGCGGCGTCATAGCAATGTGTCGCCGCTTTTACGAAAATTCGAATCGATTTACCGAAAATGAGACAAAACCGGAAAAGGTTCAAGTATCCAAAATCAACGCGACGCGATAGATGATTTTTCCACCGGCTGGGTTCTCAGACCTGATCTTCAGATTATGATAGGTCGCCGCCTTGATATCGGTGTAGGCCTCGTGCCGGCCGGGATCCCACATCTCCCCGGTGATCACGCCCTCAAGGCGCCAAACATTTTCAACCCCGGCCTTTTCCACATCCGCCTTTTCTGGATCCTGCTCTCCTGGTTCTTGCTTTGACGGCGGCAAAATTCTCACCTGAAATCGCCGGCCTATAAAACCCGATCCGGACCAGAGATAGAGGAATTCCTGCAACCACGAAACAAGCAGCTCCTCCAGATCCCAACCTTCAACCTCGACGCGGCGCTGAACCAATGGATCAATCCGAGTGATGTCGACCGAGAGGGAGGCGACGCCTTCCGCCGCCTGCTCGAAGAGGCCCTCCAAGGTCGGCGCCCAAACCCGCAGACCGATATCGGCGGTATGATCCATCACCTCCCATCCCGCTGCGGGGTCGCCCGTTGCATCATTTTCCGGCTCAAAATCCGTCATCGATCCGCTCTTCCCCTGTCATCAGGGCTGGGTTATCTTTGGAGAGTAACCGAACTTAAAATAAATCTCGCGCAGATCAACCGCGATTACCAGGGAAGGAAGGCCGAAATGGAAGGACAAACGATTACGATACGAAAATTCCTGGATCAATTTGCCGTCGTTGAGGGGACGATTTTTAATATCGGCCATGAATCTGCATCGGTGGATCTCAACGGCACTTTTCGATGGTCGGATGAGGGGGATTGGGTCAGCCTGGTGCGCAAGGGCTGCGGGTGTGAAATACATTTAAAAAAGTCTGCTCTTTGCAATATTGTTCTCGGCAGTACACAGACCGGTTTCGGCGGCAATCCTTTCATGGATGTTGTTGACGAGGAAGGACGGCGAATCCTACGGGTTTACCTCCACACTCCTGAGGCTCAAAAGGTTGTACAGGCTCTTCGTGAGAAAATGGGAAATCCGGAATCGATTGCCATCAAACATTGATTCGGGCGATTCATTTACCGAGGTTCATAGGAGGTGCAATGTGAAAAAAGGTTTCTTGGCCCTCGGTTTGTTATCGCTTCTTCTTCTGCTCGGATGCGGTGACGATAATGAATGTCCCGCCATTCCCGATCCCGCAGTGAAAATCACCTACATGGCCTATTACCCTGATTCAGTCAGCGTCGGCGGTCTCGTCGATTTGGCGGTAGAAGCGACAGGCAATGACCTGACCTATGAGTGGACCGCCACCTCCGGATCCTTTTTGGATGATGAGGGGGATTACGCGACCTGGAAGGCCCCCGATGAACCGACTACGGCAAGGATCACCGCCGTCGTCTCCAGTCCCGATGGGACGGCGGCGCGATCGGTTATCGTGGCCGTCGCCATGTATATCCCTGAAGCGCGGCCCTACTATCTGAGCGCCGCGACCTGCGCCGAATGTCATTTTGATGATCCTGAATACCGTCAATGGCTGGGATCGGGGCATGCCAAGGCCTGGGCCGACTTGGGATCAAGCGCTCCATTGCAGTTCGAATGTTATGGATGCCACACGGTCGGTTACAATGACGCCGATGCCAACGGCGCCTATCTTAACAACGGCGGATACGACGAAACCGCCGTTGAGAGGCTCACTAATGTACAATGCGAGTCCTGCCACGGACCGCTAGGCGGACCCAGCGATTTCAGCGGGATTGTCGACCATGACAGCCAGCGGCTCGGCTCGGAACTCATGGGGATGGGAACGGCCGAAAATCCCACCGGCTGCGGCGTTTGCCACTCGGGTTATCATAGGGATTATGCCGCGGAATGGCGGGCGACCGGCCACGCGCGCAGCCACGCAACAGAGGGCGTCGCCGGAGATCCGACCTGCACGCCGTGTCATACCGGCGAAGGATTCGTTGATGAATTTGTCCACGGCACCGGAGCCGGAATCTACGGCGAGGATACGATCCCGCTGACCTGTGTCGTCTGCCACGATCCCCACGATCCCACACATCAGGGGATGCTTCGCGAAGAACATGCCGATCTTCTCTGCGTGAAGTGCCACACATCGGATGACGCCCTGCTGGCGGGCGCACCGCATCACCCTCAGGTCGATCTCTTGAAAGGCGATGGCGCCGTCGAGTATGCCGGTGCGGCCTATACAAACTCACCCCATCGGGATGATGTGCCCGATCTCTGCGCGACGTGCCATTTGACAAAGAAACCCTACGAAAGCCCGGTTTCGCCGGACTACACGCATCATGACTACGCGCCGCGGCCGGAATCCTGCGCCGAATGCCACAACGATGTGGGGGACGCCGCGTCGCTGGATGATCTGGAATTTCTCACCGATGCCCGCGCGGCGATCGATTTGTTGATCGATGAGCTGGAAGCGGAGCTGGAAGCGGCCGCCTCCGACACGACGCAGGCTTATATCGACGCCTTGTATAACTTGGAATTCGTGAAGGGCGACGGCAGCCGGGGAGCGCATAATTTTCTTTACGCAAAGAGCGTCCTGGAAGCGGCCATCGACAATTTTGACCCGGGAAAATAGGATTATAAGAATTGAGTCGGACGCCGCAGGTCTTCCGGCGTCATCATAAGGCCGCCAGCGTCTCTTTCAATGCGGCTTGAGTCAGCCGCCCGGCCAGCTGCAGCGCCGGATTCTCTGAGGGAGGCCATGGAAGGGCCGCCAAAAACTCCCGATGCTCCCGCCCCATCCGGTGATTCGGTTCTCTCGGCGGATGTTGTAAATACCGCTCGATGAGATCAAAACGTGGATTCACCAGCAGCGTTGTCGAGTAGTAGAGATAATTCCGTTTGCGCTGGATACAACTGCCGCCGACTTTCTTTCCGCCGACGACCAGGTCGGAGATGCCGTCCTGATAAACCGCCGGGATCCCGGCGTCAGCCAGCCTGGCTATCAGCCAGGATGAAATCTTGTTGAAATACCCGCTATTCCCGGAAATCCCTTCTGTGGGCAGAACCACCGAAACAATCACATTTCCGGGATCCAAAACAACCGCGCAACCGCCGCCATACCGCTGATAGACCGGCACACCGTCCTCGATGCAGTGTTCCACGTGCAGCTCGACCCCGGGCTTGCTGCCGCGGCCGATCACGACGGCGATCTCATCAGGCAGATATACTTTAACATGGGGGCTTCGATCGGTGAGGACAGCCCGTATGAGATCGTCATCAAATGTATAGGGTTTAATGTCGAGAGAATCACTCACGTCAGGAGTCTTTGCGCTTCCTGGGCGGAGAAATGTGAACCGCCTCGCCCGCGGCGACTTCGGCCGCCTCCATGATCGATTCAGAGAGGGTCGGATGCGGGTGGATCGTGACGATGATATCCTCGAGGGTCGCGCCCATCTCAATCGCCAGCGTCCCCTCCGCGATCAGCTCGGAGGCCAAGGGCCCCACCATGCCAACACCGAGAACGAGCCCGGAATCGGGGGCGGATAGGATCTTTACCAATCCATCGGTGCGGCCGATGGCTTGCGCACGGCCCAGTGCCTGCAGGGGAAACCGGCCGACATGAACCTCGATCCCCTTTTGCTTCGCTTCGATCTCCGTCAAGCCGGTCCAAGCAATCTCCGGATCGGTAAAGATCACGGCGGGAATGGCGCGATTGTCAAAGGCCGATTTGTGACCGCACAGAACCTCGGCCGCCACATGAGCCTCGCGGCTGGCCTTATGCGCCAGCATCGGCCCGGGAACAACATCGCCGATCGCGAAGATATGTGGGACGGATGTCCGGCACTCTTCATTGACTTCAATGAAACCGTGATCATTCACGGTGACTCCGGCGCTATCCAACCCGAGCCTGTCGGTATTGGGCTGTCTTCCGACAGCGATGAGAACCTTTTCTGTTTCCAGTTGCTGTCTTGCCCCCTCGTGCTCAACACCGACGAGATACCCTTCACCCGATTCCTTGATGTCAACGACTTTTGAGCCGTATAGAATTTTCGAAAAGCGCTTTTCAGCATGCTTGACCATAACCTGAACAAGATCCTGATCGGCTCCCGGCAGGAGTTCAGGCAGAAATTCAACAACTGTTATCGCGGAACCTAATCCGGCATAGACCAAACCGAGCTCAATCCCGATATAGCCGCCGCCGACAATCAGCAGCCGCTCCGGGATTTCGGGGATCTTCAATGCTTCGGTCGAGGTCCAGAGATTCATATCTTTCGCGGGCGGGATCGTGCGCACCCGTGATCCGGTGGCAATTATACAATGTTTAAACTCTATTCCTGAAACATCACCACCCTCGATCGTAAGGGTGGACTTGCTGTCAAAGACCGCCCGGCCGCGAATCACTTCGATACCCCGGCGTTTCATAAGGCCGTCAATACCACCGGTGAGCTTGTTGATGACCGAATCGGTCCAATCTCTCAGCTTGTTCAGATCAACATTGATATCCTTGAACGTAAAACCAAACTTTTCGGCGTCTTTTGCAGCCTGTAAAACCTCAACGGCATTGATCAATACTTTTGACGGGATGCATCCCTCAAGCAGGCAGGTGCCGCCCAGCTTATCCCTGTCATCGATCAAAACGACCTCTTTGCCCAGGTCGGCCGCGCGGATCGCCGCGACATAACCGCCGGGGCCGCCGCCGATGACAACGACTTCCGCCTCGGTTTTCAAGCTACCCATCACCATATCGCAATCCTTTGTTTAAGAGGCTCGAAACTCGTCAAACTTTTCCGTTTACGTTTCCAACAGCAAAAGATTCGGATCCGACAATGTCCGGACCATTTCTGATACAAACCTCGCCGCATCGGCGCCGTCGGTGATTCGGTGATCAAAGGCCAGCGTCAGCGGAAGCATCTTGCGGATGACGATTTGGCCGTCGCGGACAACCGCTTTGTCCTGCGCAGCGCCCATGGCCAGGATCGCCACTTCCGGGTAGTTGATGGTCGGGAGCAGGGCGGTTCCGCCCATCGGCCCGACATTTGTTATTGTGAATGTCCCGCCCTGCAGATCCTGAACCGCGATTTTCCCATCCCGCGCCGCCGCGGCTAATCTTTCAATCTCCGCGGAAACTTCGATGATGCTCTTCCGGTCGGTTTCACGGATGACGGGCACGATCAAACCCCGGCCTGTATCCACGGCGATCCCGATATTGTAATACTTCTTATAAATGATTTGATCTTTGAAGTGATCCAAACTCGCGTTAAAGGAGGGCGCCGCCCGCAATCCGGCGGTGACCGCCTTGATCACGAAAGATAGGAGGGTCAGGTGCCCGCCCGGCTTGCCCTTCCGCCTTTCATTCTCCCTTTTGCGGAAAGCTTCGAGATCGGTCACATCGGCTTCGTCCATGTGCGCTACATGCGGGATCAGCGAGAAAGAGGTGATCATTTTCCGGGCGACTTTGCGGCGGATGGATCGAAGCTTTTCTATTTCGATAAGACCCCATTGGCTGAAATCGGGAAGCGGTTCAATGTCGAGGTAGGGTATCGCCGATGCGGCCCGCGCGGCGAATTCCGTTTCAGGTGAAGCGACGATATCGAGAGGGCAGACCCTTTTCTCGGGCGCCGCCGCACCGCCGGTTCCATGGAATCGTTTCACATCCTCGCCCGTCACCCGCCCCGCCGGGCCGGTTGCCGGCACGGTGCGGATATCAACACCCAGCTCGCGTGCCAGCCTTCGGGTCGCGGGCGCCGCCGCGACAGGTCCCGCGCTCATCACCGCCGCCACGGGCGCCGCGGGTGCCGCTGGAGCCGCGGGTGCCTGGGCCGCCGGAGCCACGGATTCCTTTTCAGCAACTCCTTTGTCGTCAACGGCGACCGTTCCACCGGTCCCGTCATCAATGACAACAATGACATCCCCGACATTGATAATGCCGCCGACATCACCGCTCAGCCGGGCGATGGTGCCGCCTTTTGGAGAGGGAATGGTTACCGCGGCCTTATCCGTTTCAACGTCGACCAAGGGATCGTCCTCATTGATCTTATCCCCGGCAGCGATATACCATTTGAGAATCTCGCCCTCTTGAATTCCTTCGCCAAGATCCGGGAGCTTGAACTCGTACATAATTCTCTCCTAATAGTTCAATGTTTCCTCAATGGCTTTGTAGATATTTTCCTGGCCGGGAACATAGTTCATCTCCCTCCCAAAGTAGGGAGTCATCACATCATAATTCGTCAACCGCTTCACCGGCGCTTCCAGATACATGAGAGCCCGGTCATTAATCTGGGCGATGACTTCGGATGCGATTCCCATCGTCTTCGGCGCTTCTTGTACAATGACGCACCGCCCGGTTTTCTTCACCGATTCCGCCACCGTCAGGCCGTCCATCGGATTCATCGTCAGCAAATCGATCAACTCGACGGATTTTCCAAGCTTCTCTTTGATTTCATCGACGGCTTTTATTGCCGGCCGCATCATAGCGCCCCAGGCGATCACGGTGATATCCGACCCCTCCTGTACAATTTGGGCCTTCCCAATCTCCATGATCTCCTCCTCCTCGGGAACCTCCTCGCGGAAGGCCCGGTAGGAACGCTTCGGCTCCATGAAGATAACCGGATCGGGATCCCGGATGGCCGCCAGCAGCAGCGCCCGCGCGTTTCTCGGCGTGGACGGGATAACAACTTTTACACCTGGAATTGTTGAGTAAAGCCCTTCCCGGCTTTCACTGTGATGCTCCAGCGCCCGGACACCGCCGCCGTAGGGCATTCTGATAACCAGGGGAACATTCCATTCGCCCAACGACCGGCCCCTGAATCTCGAGGCGTGCCCTTCCAACTGATGAACCATGAGATAGGAGAATCCGGAGAACTGCATTTCACCCACCGGTTTCATCCCAGCCAGGGCCATCCCGATCGAGGTGCCGATGATAGCCGACTCAGCCAATGGGGTGTCGATGACCCGGCTTTCGCCGAACTTTTCAAGGAGGCCGGCGGTGACGCGGAAAACACCTTCATCCCGGCCGACATCTTCACCAAGGACGATGACGCTCTCATCTTTCGCCATCTCCGTCTCCAGCGCCAGATTGATCGCTTGAACCATATTCAACTTCGCCATCGTCAGCTTCCTTTCCTCTTCAAGAAATCCTGCTTTTGCTCTTCAAGCTCGGGAGTCATTTTGGCAAAAACATGATCGAAGCAAGCCTCGGGCGGGAGCTCGGTAAATTCTTCGAATGCCTTCACGCCGGCGTCGATTTCCTCTTTTGTCGCCCCCTGCAATGCCTCTTCTTTTTGTTCATCCCATAAACCCTTATCTTCGAGATATTTTTTAAAGCGGATAAGAGGATCTTTCGCCTGCCATCCCTCAACCTCATCATCTTGGCGGTATTTTTTCGGGTCATCCGCCGTTGTGTGCATCATCAACCGGTAGGTCACCGCTTCAATTAGTGTCGGTCCGCCGCCGGTGCGCGCCCTTTCAAGCGCCTCTTTTGTCGCGACATACATGCCAAGGGGATCGTTGCCGTCGACCTGGATGCCGGGAATATCAAAGGCGATCGATTTTTGCGCCAGAGTCTTGGAGCTCGTCTGCTTCTCCCGCGGCAGCGAGATCGCCCACTGGTTGTTTTGTACGATAAAAACAACCGGGACATTCCAAACGCCCGCGAAGTTCAACGCTTCATGGAAATCGCCTTCAGATGTGGCGCCGTCGCCCATGATACAGATTACCGACGTATCCTTTTCGCCTTGGTACTTCATAGCGTATCCGATCCCGACGGCATGAAGCGCCTGCCCCGCCACAATGATCGACACGGGAAGAATCCGCCGGTTGCCGGATCTTTTGTTCCCCTCCTCAAAGCCGTTATAATACAACAGTGTTTGTGTAATCGTTTCGCCCCGCAACAGACGTGCGCCCGTCTCGCGGAAGGCGCCGACGAACCAATCCTTGTCATTCATTAAGAAGGCGGGGACAATGTGGGCCGCTTCCTGCCCCGTACTCGGGGCGAAGGTGCCGATGCGGCCCTGCCGTTGCAGATTTAACATGCGTTGATCGACGGCGCGGCCCATAACCATCCCGCGATAGAGGGCGAGGAGATCCTCATCGCTGATCTTGGGCTCCAGCTCTTTGTCGACATTGCCCGATGCGTCGAGAATTTGCAGATACGACACAGAGTAATGACCAACCTCTTTTATTGGCATAGAAGACTCCTGTACGACTGATTTTTCCACCGGCGTAAAAACAACTCAAATTGGCCAAACATCTGATAATACCAGATCCGCGGCGCCTGAACCACCCTCTCCTTCATACAACTAATAGGAGGTACCGACAAGAAATCTAAGACACTTGAGCGGCATCTTGGTTTCAATCAGCAGGATAAAAACATCATTAGAATCCATAATCATTCGGGACATTTAGAATGAACGGATCGAATCGACAACGGGCAACCCGATGCCGTTAAAGGGGTTTTGGCCGGCGAGGCGGTACCCGGGGCGGTTGGAATCCAGTGCTGTACCCTTCGCCGGTTCCAGCTCCCAAAATCCCTCATTAGATTTCCAGCTGAATTCCCACCTCGATGATTTGATTGTTGGGAATGTCATAGAAAGTGGCGACATTTTGTGCATTTCTCGACATAAAGGAAAAAAGCATTGATCGGATGGCTTTTATACCGCCATGTTTCTTTTGTACAAGTCGTTCCCGTCCGAGAAAGAAGCTCATCTTCTCCATCTTGAAATCGAAACCCTTCTCGCGGATCAACGCGAGAATATTTCCAACTTTGGGATCCTCCATAAAGCCGTAATGAGCAATGACCTTATAAAAACCATTCCCCAATTTGAATTCCTCGACCTTCTCGTCATTCGGGACCCGCGGAACCTCCTCCGTTTTAAAATGCAGGAAAAGAATATCACTGTGCAGCACTTTGTTGTGGATCAAATTCTGAACTAACGCCGCCGGAACGATATCCGGATTCCCCGATAGAAAAACCGCCTGGCCGCTGATGCGATATGGAGGATCGTCCGTCAGCCTCGCTTGGAACTCTTCAAATGTTGGCGTCAGACCTTTCAACTGAGTCGATAACGACTCCCGGCCGCGTTTCCAGGTGATCATCATGAAATAGATCATTCCTCCTATGACCAATGGAAACCAAGCACCGTGGAATATCTTACTGATATTCGCTCCAAAAAAGGCAATATCGACGACAAGGAAGACACAGACCGGAAGACCCGCGGAGAACCTTGACCAGCCCCAGCGCTCCCTGGCTACCACATAGAAGAGGATTGTGGCGATCAACATCGTCGATGTGACGGCGACGCCATAGGCGGCCGCGAGCTTGCTGGTCGTGCGAAATGCGAGAACAAGACAGATTGTGGCCGCCATAAGAATCCAATTGACGAGCGGAACATAAATCTGCCCAAGATGCTTCACTGAGGTGTGGAGAATTCTCAGCCGCGGGAAATATCCGAGACGGATCGCCTGGCGGGTGAGCGAAAAGGCGCCCGTGATGACGGCCTGGGAAGCAATGATCGTCGCCGCCGTGGCCAGTATAACCATCGGAATCAACCCCCAGGAGGGCACCATAGCGTAGAAGGGGTGGTGGGCTTTTTCAGGGTCGGCCAGCAATAGAGCTCCCTGCCCGAAGTAATTCAATAACAACGCCGGCAAGACCAAAACAATCCAGACCAATCGAATGGGACGCCGTCCGAAATGTCCCATATCCGCATAGAGCGCCTCCGCACCCGTGACCACCAGAAACACGGCGCCGAGGACCAGGAAACCGTGCACTTGGTTGTTGATAAGAAAAGCGACCCCATACCATGGGAACATAGCCATCAGGATTTTTGGGTTTAACGTTATCTGAATAAAACCCAGAATCCCGAGAGCGCAAAACCAAACAAAAATGACCGGCCCGAAGAGCGCCCCCACCTTGGCGGTGCCGCGGCTTTGCAGAAGAAAAAGACAAGCCAGGATAATGACCGTGGCGGGGATTACAAAATAGTGAAAAGCCGGGGCGATGATTTTCACACCCTCAATAGCGCTCAAGACCGAAATGGCCGGCGTGATCATGCCATCCCCATAGAGCAGAGACGCGGCGAACAGGCCCGCCGTCACAAGAATCCATCTGGCCCTTGTTGTTTTCAGCTGCTTGGGTTGTATCAGCGCCGTGAGGGCGATGACGCCACCCTCTCCATGATTATCCGCTCTGAGGATAAAGGTCAGATATTTGAGAGTGACAACGATAATGAGCGCCCAAAACATGAGAGAAAGAACACCGAGCACATTATCCGTCGAGATGGCGATGCCGTATTGTCCGTGAAAACACTCGCGGATGGCATAGAGCGGGCTGGTTCCAATATCACCGAAGACCACACCGAGCGCCGCCAAAGAGAGCGCCGCCAGGTGATGGTGGCTTGAGCCTGCTGCACGAAGTTTCTTTTCTTCTGATGGCTTGATCGGTGTCGTCACGCTATGAACCGGCTTTTTTAAATGGCCCCGCAATAAAGATCCCATTTGGATCCAACTGGCCGGGGCCCTCCGTCAACCATTCATATTGTGACTCTTTTGACGGTTCACTCAAGGGGCACCAGCAACCTCACGGTATACCGGCGCGGGCATTCCCCTCAAATCATTGTGGTTCAGGAAATACCAGAGGGTGAGCGATCCGATCACGGTCCCGGTCGGAAACTTGAATAACTCCATGCACGCCAACACCATAGCCATCCTGCGCGCCCACGGCCGCTGCCGCCAGAGCCCCCATCCGGCGATGAAAAAGAGCACCGCAGAAGCCGCAACCAAGAGCGAAGCCCCCGAGAGGAGAACGGTCAGAAGAGTCAATTCACCGCCAGAAACCCCAAACAGGCCATTCCACGCAAGAGCCAAAACTCCTTGAGCGACCATAAATCCTATCGAGAATAAACCGGCCACCGCGAAGTGCCAGCAAGCCAGCATTGTGATCCCTTCAGAGCGTTTCATCGTCTTTCCCCTTTCGCCTGGATTACGGCGCCGCGGGGGAAATATTCACAAATTCCGCCGCTGGGCCCTTGTCAAAGTTGTCAAAGTTGTTAAAGCGGACGATGCGAGGATCAATGACAGGCTCTCGAGGGAACTCTTTGTGACGCCTTTTCGTATTTTGCACATCACCTCGACAATGGTAGGATGCGGATTCACCAGGGGGCGGGCCGTCATGCGAAACCTAAATATCGCTCTGCAGAGTTGCCTCGCGCCGATGGCTTCGGCCCGCGCCATCAAGATAACCCTGGCGATCTCGCTGCTCTTTCTTGCAACCGTCATCACCGGCCGTGTCCTCGGTTTTGTGAGCATCAGCAATCTCGCTCATCTCCGGGCCCTTGTCTTGATTCCCGGGCTTCCCATTGCGGCCATTATCCTTTCGGAAATGGCGTTGCGGGATGGCATCTCGCAAAAGACATTGCTCTACCCGCTTCTCGGCCCCGTTTCGCGCCCCGCACTCGCCGTTGTCCGCACCCTGGTTACAGCCCTGATTCTCATCACCGGCGCCACCCTTCTTATTCTCATCCTGCATTTTCTAAGACATGCCGGATGGGGCTCTTTCCCGCGCGAATTTTACTCTATTCTCCTCGGCGCCCTGGCCTATACCGGCCTTTTCAGCGTCATTCATCTTTTTACAAAAAGAGGGATGATCATTTCTCTCGCCGTCTACTTTATTTTCGATCACTTTATCGGCCAGATCCCATTCTCAATCAGAAGCATCGTCCCCTCATATCATTTGAGGCTGTTAACGAATCTGGAGGAGACATTCCAGATACCGATCTCCATGCACCTGGAATCGGGCACAGTCCTCGAATCTTCTGTTTATCTTATCATTATGGCCGCTATCGGATTCGGGCTCACAGCCTCCATCTTTTCAAAAAAGAATCTCGGGGAGTTGTGTTAAATGAGCGCGCCGTGGATCGAGCTCAATAATGTTCAACTCTCCAGGGGAGGGCGGCCGGTCCTGCAGGGAATCACCGCCAGTCTTTCCGGCCGGGCCATCGGCCTGGTCGGCGTCAATGGTTCCGGAAAATCGACCCTCATCGGCGCTCTTCTCGGCGTCTTGCGGGCGCACACCGGCTCTATAAAAATTTTGGGCCGGTCCATTCCCGAAGAGGCGATGGAAGTTCGCGCCCGCGCCGGCGTCATGGCGGAGCAGGCCGGGATCTTTCCCGGCGGATCGGGTGTTGACGCCGTGACCTTCGCCGGCACCCTCAGCGGTCTGCCCCGCCGCGAATCGTTGCGCCGCGCCCATCGAGCGCTGGATGCTCTCGATGTCGGCGAAGACCGGTACCGGCCGACAAAGGGCTACTCCACCGGAATGCGGCAGCGATGCAAGCTCGCCATGAGCCTCGTACACGGCCCGGAAATTCTAATCCTCGACGAACCGACGGTCGGACTCGATCCCAAGGGCCGGATGCAGCTTCTGTCGCTCATTCGGGATCTGAGGGATGAGGGGCGCAAAATACTCCTGAGTACCCACATTCTTCAAGACGCCGAATTCCTCTGCGATGATCTTCTGCTGCTGGAGGCGGGCACCATCTCCTACTTCGGTCCTGTCGCCAATTTAACAAAAGCCGGAACGCGGCAATATGTCGCAGAAGGAACCGGCTTCGTTGATGACTTCATCCAATCGCTGAAGGGCGCCGGCATGGAGATCCTGCATTTCACGAACAACCGCCTCTCCTTCCTCGCCCGCAATGATGATGACCTGCGGCTTTTTTGGCAGGCGGCGGCGGAGCGCAATGTGGAAATCCGTCAATTGTCCCGGGAAATCGCAACCCTCGAGGACGCCGTCGTCGATGTGATGGAGCAGAATATGGTACGAAACAATGTCTGATCAGAACCGCGCGCCCTCCTCATTCCAGGTCGTGAGAGCGATCGCACAGCGCGAATTCAACATTGGATTGCGCAGCAAGCTTATCAAACTTCTCTTTCTCGCCTCAACGCTGCCGCCACTCGTGCTGACAATTATCCTCATTGTTCGCACCATCGCCAAGCAGTCGACCGGCTTCGATCTGGGCTGGGACCCGATGCTTTGGTTCTTGAGATTTCAAACCCTGCCGATTGCACTTCTAGCCCTCCGGCTGGGCACGCCCAGTGTCGCGCGCGATCGCGCCGAGGAAGTTCTCTTTCTTTACGCCACCCGGCCCGTCCATCCCTGGCATTATGCTCTGGGGAAGATGCTGGCCGTCGCGATACCGGCCGCGGCCTTGCTTCTATTCCCGGGAATTCTCATCGGCATTTTTCGACTCGGCATCACCGCTGATTACACAACAGCGCAGGCGCTGGTGTTGATCGCAAAGCTCTTCGTGGCTTCGTTGGTGCTGGCCTGGTGCTTTGCCGGGGTTTCCGTCGGTCCCAGCGCGGCGGTCCGCCGTACACGTTGGGCTTTCCTTATCGCGCTTGGATGCTATCTGCTTCCCGATGCTCTTTCCGATATCCTCTCTCTCAACAACCAGATTGCATTGGGACCGGCCGACGGTATCCGCCTGCTGCTGGAACACCTCTTTAATGGAGGGCGCCACGCCGTGCTCTACACCATGGCCAATGCCGGTGTTCTGGCGGCATGGGGCTCCCTCGGCATGTTGGCGGCGGCCCTGCGCGTGCGGCAGGAGATGATCCCGTGAGGCGGGCGCGATGACTGATACAAAGCCGACATCAGCGGCTCCACAAGCCGCATCCGGTACGCAAAAGCCGTACGCTGCGCCGATCATCCTCAAGGATGTCAGTGTCTTCTATGGCGAGGTCATCGGCCTCAGTAAGTTCAATCTCACCTGCAGGCCTGGCATCACCGGTATCGTCGGACCCAACGGCAGCGGCAAAACCACCCTTATGCGCGTGCTCACCGGCCTCCTCTCCCCCGCCGAGGGAACGGCGCAGGTCCTGGGCGGATCGCCCTTCGCCGCGTCGGAAATCCGGCGGCGGATTAGCATTGTTCCGGCCACCGAATGTTTTTACGAATCCCTCTCCGGACGCCGCAATCTTGTCATCGCTTACCTCTCTCATGGAAATGACGCCTCGCGCGCCGGGCAGCTCGCCGACAAAGCCCTCGATCTGGTCGGATTGACGGCTGATGGCCGCCGGCGGTACGGTACCTGGTCGCGCGGGATGCGACAGCGCCTCAAGCTTGGTTTTACATTAGCCGGCGATTCCGAGATCGTGCTTCTCGACGAGCCGTTTCTCGGCGTCGATCCGCCGTCGCGCAAGCATTTGCGCATTCTCATCGAAGAATTGGGCCGCAGGAACAAAACCGTCGTGGTGTCATCCCATGTTCTTCATGAAGTCGAGACCTTGACGGATCTCTTCGGTGTTATCGCCAACGGCAGGCTTCTTGGATTCGGGCGCATCAACGAGATCCTCTATGATCTGCGCGACCGCCATCCTCACCGGATACGGATTGAGACGGAAGACGCACGACGTCTCGCGACCCTCTTCATGTCGCAGGAAGATGTGAACGAAATCACGATCATCAATCCGACCACGCTGGAATTCATCACCGCCAAACCCGACAAAACGTATATCGAAATTCCAAAATTGATCGTCGGCGCCGGAATGATCATCCGCAGCATGACGACCCTCGACAACAGCCTTGACGCCGTCTTCCGGCATGTCACCGAAGCGGGATCCAAACGCCTCTAACCCTCTTCATCACTCCTCCCGATCATCCTGCCTTTCTTCATCCTCCGCCGGCCTTCCCCCCGAGCGTCCCCCACCTTGCATTTTCGTTGCCACTGCCTATGATTCCTCGGGAGGGATTTTGGAATGGGTCCAATGCGGAGTTTTCTCGGTCTTTTTGTCTTGATGGCTCTCGCCTGGGGGGTATCCACCAACCGCCGGCGGATTCCCTGGCGCGTCGTCTTTTGGGGAACATCTCTTCAACTGATTTTCGCCGTCTTTATCTTTATCATTCCGGTCGGCGGAACGTTCTTTCTTGCCGTGAATCGTTTTGTTTCCGCCCTGCTCGAAAGCGCCATGGCGGGCACAACTTTTCTCTTCGGGCCTCTCGCCCTGCCGCCCGGCGTCGTTGGCGATAACGGCGAAGTCTCACCGGGTTTTATCCTCGCCTTTCAATCGCTGCCGACCGCCGTCTTCTTTGCGAGCCTCATGGGTCTTCTTTATCATATCCGCGTCATGCCCCTCCTCATCCGGCTTTTCAGTAAAGTCTTTACCACACTCATGCGGATCAGCGGCGCCGAATCACTCTGCGCGGCAAGCAATATCTTTGTCGGCGCCGAGTCGGCTTTAACCATCCGCCCCTATCTTTCCGCCATGACACGCTCGGAGCTTTGCACAATTCTGACCGCCGCAATGGCGACGATCGCCTCCACCGTTCTCGGCCTCTATGTCATGATTTTGCGCGACGCCTTCCCCAATATCGCCGGGCATCTTGTTTCTGCATCGATCCTTTCCGCCCCCGCGGCTGTCGTCATGTCAAAACTGATGCTGCCGGAGGAGGACAAGCCCAAAACACTCGGCAGGAACGCCACTCCCGGCGACAAGCGGGCATCGAGCTGGATGGAAGCGGCGATCGATGGCGCGATGGCAGGCGTCAAGCTCGTTGTCGGTATCGCGGCCCTGCTTCTCGCCTTTCTCGGTCTTTTACATTTAGCAGATCTGGGGATCGGATGGGCCGGCGGATGGATCAATGGTTGGACCGGATGGACGATGGACTGGTCACTGGCCCACTTGATTAGTTACGCCTTCTATCCATTGACCTGGTTGATCGGCGTTGTTCCGGCGGATGTGGGAGTCTGCGCGCGCCTCATCGGTGAACGCACCGTGATCACCGAGATCCCAGCGTATCAGGAGCTGGCCGGGCTGATCTCTTCGGGTGCTTTTCAGGATCCCCGCAGTATCGTTATCACAACCTATGCGCTCTGCGGATTCACCCATGTCGCGAGTCTCGCGATCTTTGTCGGCGGCATCTCGGCGCTCGCCCCCGACCGCACCAAGGATCTCGCGGCGATCGGCCCGCGCGCCCTGCTGGCCGCGATTCTAGCCACACTGATGACCGGCGCCGTGGCGGGGATCTTCGCCTCCGGCGGGACGATATTGGCGGGATCGTAAACTGGGGGCTTGCAGTATAACTCGATTGATTGGTAGTATCTTTGCAGTGATATCTGGTGATTTGTCTGCTTATCCAGCCCAGCAGAATTTGGCGCGCGATCGTATTATCAAGGGATTCATATCCCAAAATTATTGGGCTTGATAATTTACGTTATAGGGACTGGTTTGGGATATGCAGGTATGACTTAAACCAAATTCGAAAAGACCAGGGGCGCAGCATTCTATTATTCACCGTAAATAGATTTTAGCCTCCCCCAAGATGTACTCTTCGCGGGTGTAGGACACCCGGGGCCATATATCCCAATCAAACCGCAATCCATTCCTTCTGGGTGATTCTCCGGCAGACACATAGATCCGTCACTAACCGTAAAGTCGCCGGTTGCCGCATGACAGAATTGCGGATCAACGTTGAAATTCCAGTTCTCTTCTGTCAAGACCTCTGTAACAAGATCTACGTTCCAAACTATATTGCACTTCGGTAAATCTAGCGGATCATCATGACTAAACGCATATCCTATTGCACCTCTTAGGCCAACAAAAATATTGTTTTCAATGAAGCCAATAGGATTGCCCCAATAAGAAATGGCGGTACAGCAGCTACCGTAGTTATTAGTCATATAGAATATATTATTCTTAATTATTAATTCATCCAGTTGTTGGTAGCCTGTAATTTCAATTATGCCACCATCGGCATAGTTGTCCACGAATCTGTTTTCGACTATCCGTGCTGACGTACCAACAGACCGATAAACTCCGGCACTTTCATAATGTATATCCGAATAAATTGAATTATTTGAAAACAAATTTCCGCGCGAATATACATTGTTAGCCAAAATATTCGGCTCCCCAACGGCATAACAACCGGTGACGATATTATCTTCAAATCGGCTATATCCTATATTTTCCGTGGCCGCGAGAGAAATGTTAGGCCAGCAGATTTCAACAGCAGAACAGGCGCGCAAATCTCTAAAAATGCAATCATGAATATACGAGAATTCCCCATTGCAACTGAAGCTACCATTCATAAAACAAACGCCCGACATCTCAAGATTTTTGATATAAAAGGATGCGTAGCCGGCATACTCGCCATCAGATAAATCAATATTTGTTACTTCAGAGTCATAGGCGCCAATAAAAGTCAGTTCATCAAGGTCATTTCCAAAGGGCAAATTTGGAATCTCCCGATAGGTACCAGGATAAACCAAAACGGTGTCACCGGAATCAACTAAATCCAAAGCGGCTTGTATTGTTGGGGCATCACCTGAACCATCCACAAAAACGTTCCAGGTTGTTGAGAGACAAGCAACTGGAAGAGCTCCACCAAATAGCGTAATTACTATTAGTCGCCAGGACATAATTCGCCCCCAGTCTCGAGAGAGGAAGTGAACGATCACAATAGAATTATAGGGGCAGACTAACCCGATGAACAGTGGATATTTGTGTGCGTCCGGTATTATATGAGGCCCTATAACGACCTTATTAACCCGACGAGGTCCCTTGTCACGCCCCCCGCGATGAGAGATAATAGTAGCGCGATCATGGGAGAGGCGAGGGCCGTGCCAAAGACCCTCGCGGGTTATGAGAACGTTAGACGGACACTCCGATTTGAAGCAGGCGCCAGTTGTACAACGAGCTAATTGGACAAGCGAGGGGCCATATGAAGAGGGTTCTTGGGGCTAGGGCGGCCGCCAATGGTCTTCTGATCGGGTTAGGCGGACTTGCCGTTTTTCACGCTCTGCTTTTGCTGGGCGTTTTACCTGCAAGTATCGCGTGGGGTGGTCGGGCTGACGACGCATCGCACAGTTTTCTATTGCTCGAGTTGGTTGGTTTTACGGTCATAGCGTTCTTCGCCGTCATCGTAGCTGCAAAAATCGGGTATTTGAAAGTGGGCAGGTTCCGCCGAGTTGTACGCGTTGGTGTGTGGGTGGTTTTCGGGTACTTTTCACTCAACGTCCTCAGCAATTTGGCTTCCATGTCGGGTCTTGAACGGGCTATTTTTACGCCCGTTAGTGTTGTTCTTTCGCTACTTGCGTTCAGGTTGGCGATAGAGAGGTAGATTCATATATAATTGAATTCGATCCTTGAACTGATTTGGTGGTTAACCATCTCGACGAAACGCTAAGGTGGGCGAAATATAGAAAAGCCGGCCGGTAATCTCAGACATAAGGAGATGAGAGATGAAGTTCATAATTATTCTACTCTTTGGCATATTCTTGTTCTCAGAGACTTGCGCGGCGGGCACAAACAACGGCGTCGTTTTAATAGCTGATGGTTCCTTGCGATTTCCTTGTGGGGGCAGTTCAGTATATCCTTGGCTAATCGATCCGACGAGCTGCGAAGAAGCTGATCCAGCCGGGGAAGAATGGTGTTGGGGTTTGCATTGGTTCCATCTTTTTGCGGCCTCTCCAATCGAGAACAATACGCGTATTGGTGGGTTTTATTTGGGTCTTGGTCAATATGACCAACAGCGGCTATATATTGACTACTTTGGTGCCGCTGTGTCGGGCTCCCTTATAACTCCGACTAGCGGTTGGCCGGGTCCTGGAAGCGGGACGATCGTCGATTTTAGACCCTATTGGATTTCTGGCGAGTATGAACTTCTCTGCTATTTTGGCGCTTATGTATACGGCGAGGATGACATAACCATACCCTTGGCAAATCACCCGGATCACCTATCGGGCGTGTTTGACGAGGACGGGGAATTTGATGAATTTGTCGGCTTGCCAGCGATGGGCTTTGCAGGCCACCCCGGTAGTAATCCACTCTGTCCGGGTGAAGAACCAACACTCAACAAGGTTTCAACCTGGGGATCGATTAAGTCTTTATATAGCATCTAACGAACTCATTATTCCGACGAGGTTCCTTGTCACGGCGTGTTAAAAGAACGTTATAGGGTCAAAATTTGAATCGCTACGAAATGCCACCGTTGTAGATATCTGCTGTGAGTTTCTTCACTTTGTTTTGAAATATCTCTTCAGCAATCCCCAAGATATATTTTTCGTTGGCGTAGGACAGCCCGCCTCAAATATCCCGATCAAGCCGCAGTTCATCCCAACAGGTTGATTCTCAGGCAGGCACACTGATCCCACATTAACGGTGAAATCACCAATCTCGGCGCCACAGAAGCGTGGATCTAAATAGAGATTCCAATCCTCTTCGGCAAAAACCTCGGTGTCATATTCTATATTCCAGAGGATGTTGCAACTTGGTGGCTCAAAGGGGCGGGCAGAGTCTGTGAAAGGATTATTCGCGCTGGTAGATACAAGTATATTATTTTCAATTGATGCTGCAAAATCGTAATCGCTCCAGATTATCAGGGCTTGGTTATGATAGAATATGTTGTTCCAAAGGGTCATTTCTAGAAATTGCGGTTCGGAAAACAGGCTAACTATTATTGTCCCCAGTTCGGCGTAGTTGTTTGTAAATATATTCTCTTCAATTCTCGAAAATCGCCCACCTGGAAAGAAAATACCGGCGGGATCCAGATGGTATTCCATAATACACGTATTGTCTGAGAATAGATTGCCGCGCACGAAGGCATTATCTGCCCTCATGATCGGCCCCCCAACGCTGCCATTGTCCGTCACGAGGTTATCCTCAAAATAATTATAGCCATGGTCGTTCGTGTCCGTGAGAACTATGTTGCCTCCGGAATCACTATCAAGATCTCTAAAAGTGCAATCATGAACAGAATAGTATGCACTTTGGATATAGACATGATCACCATTCTCAAAACAAAAACCCGAAATTACAAAATAGACAATTCCAAATGATGAATGCCCGCCAGCCAAGTCAATGATCGTATCGTCCCGTCCGGAAACGCCGAGCAATGTGAGCTCAGCAAGATTGTATCTCGTAGGAGACTCATGATAAGTACCCGGATAGACCAAAACGGTATCGCCTGAGCTGGTTGAATCCAAAGCCGCCTGAATTGTCGGGGCGTCTCCAGAGCCGTCCTCATAGACTGTCCAAGTTGCTGTCATGCTTGGCGCTGGCAGGAATATCAGCAAGAGCAAAGTAATCCAAAGTCGATCCAACATGATATCATCCCCAATCTTAGAAAAGGGCTAACTGTCACAAGTGAAGTATAGTTGGTACTAGGGTATCTGAACAGAGAAAAATGGACTGCCCAATCAGGGTTCGACCGTGCAATTTAAGGCCCTATAGCGCCCTCATGAACCCGGCGAATGGACCTTGTCACGCACCCCGCATTTATGGGAGAATGGACGCGCACAAGAGGGTTGGCGGGGCCCGCGCCAAACGCACCTCGCAGGTTTGGGGAACATTATGTGTCATCTAACGAAGAATAAAAGCGATGAAGATAGCTACCGGAACTAAATCTGATTTACAAAATCCACTAATACTAGACCTTCTTAGAAAAGGGGTGTCCCGACCCACACAGAAACTAATATCGCGGATGCCGGAAATAATGAATTCCGACTCGGATCGGGTCTTCATAGCATTCGATAATGATTTACCGCTTGGCATTCTAATAGCTACCGAGAGATCTGAGAATCATTTTGAGATCAGGAATATCTTTGTTGAGCCTGTCAGCCGGCGCTCAGGCGTCGGTCGACAACTTATCTACAAGCTAATCAGCTCGAACGAGAACACGAAGATCGAAACCGAAACCGACGATGATACTGTCGCTTTCTACCACTCATTAGGATTTCGTATTCATTCACTCGGAGAGACGTATCCTGGAGTGATCCGGTATCGATGTAACTACGACCACACGGCATGGACACATATCGCATGTACTGATGTCGTAAACAGATTCGAACAAGATGGAGTTCTTTGCTGGATATCGGGTGGATGGGCGGTCGATCTTCATCTGGGCCGCCAAACAAGAGCTCACGATGATATCGACATTTCAATTCTTCGCGCGGATCAGCTTAAGCTGAAGAACCTCTTCCCTGGTTGGGAAATATTTCACACACATGCGCCTGGACTTCGGTACTGGAATGGCGTGAAGTATTTGCACTCGATCCCCAATGTATGGCTTCGCGAAAATAGCGATTCGCCATGGGCAGTCGAAGTGCTGTTTCAGGAAAGTAAGAACGAAATGTGGCAGTACAGGCGAATACCATCAATACAAAGATCCGTTGCGGAAATTGGCCTTATCAGTGATGACGGTCTTCCGTATCTACGACCCGAAATACAGCTTTTATACAAAGGTGGCGGAACGTCATATCGGAAAAAGGATCTGCAGGATCTCATTGCGCTATTGCCGGTCATTTCACCGGCGGAAAAATCTTGGTTGGTCGATTCAATACGCATAGAGTTTCCTGAAGGACATGATTGGATCGAAATCATTGAAAATGAGAATTACACATAACATATCGCTTGAACAACCGTCTTCTCGTCGCAGGTGTTTCCAGCAATTCGAAGTATTGCCGGTTCTCTATACTCTCTGTTGGTATTAGCCACGATTTGGGATAGGGATTGAACCAAAAAATAGACTTATCATACATGCAGGATAAAGAATGGCTAGAAGCAAAATTTATGGCATTTGGCCCTGCATCTTTGGGCCTCTTGTCACGCACCCCGCAGTTCGAGATAATAGTGGCGCGAATAGTGGAGCAGGCGGGGCTGCGTCTTGCACGCCTCGCATGTTAAACGAACGTTATGTGGATGGAGAAGGAGAAGGAAAGTGAAAGCGTCTCTCTTAGTCGTCTTGATGGTACTCCTGCTGGGTTGTGGCGATGATCGCGCGAGTGACTTTGAAGCCTACATCGCGACTATTCGCGAATCCGGAATGACGGAGACAGCACAGAGCCAAGTTCGAATGGTCGCGTCTATCAGAACCGGACTATCGGTTCTCAGCTTCCCAAAGAACGAAGAAGAGGAATCATATTTCATGCAGTATCTGAGCGGGAGTTGCCCAAACCCAGAGGCGACACCGGATGAGATCCAGCTGTGGCGGGCTTCTCTTTATGCAAAGCTCGAGCCTGAATATCAAGAACTCCGGAGGCTGGCTGACGCAGATCAGTCAGGGTTCGTGTCGACTGAGGAAGCAACGCGGCTGCGAAACATGTACGAGTTTGGAGTTATGGTAACCTTTGTCTTTGACAACACGCGGCAAGATATCCCGGCGACAGCCCGAGGGCTCGGTTTGACGGTTGAGCAGTTGCGCTCGCGGTTAGTTGAATATGAAGAGTATTGCCACTCGTTGGGCGCGGCCTATGAGGACGTAATGCCGGACGCCGATGCGGTGATGGCAGGCATTCGAGACGAGACGACATAGCGCCCTCATGAATCCGGCGAGTGGCCCTTGTCACACCCCCGCATTTATGGGAGAATGGACGCGCACATGAGGGTTGGCGGGCCCGCGCCAAAAGCACCTCGCGGGTTAAAAGAACGTCAGGCCCATGTAGGATTACCCAATGACCAGGCCAATGAAAGATTCCAAGATCACCAATGTGAGCGACCTACTTCGCGAAACATACATCGCGCTTGGTGAGGCTTAGTTTAGGAGATGCTTAATGAGTAATATCGATCGCAAGGCGCGCATTCGCGAATACAAGGAAACCCCTCGCCCTGCAGGCGTCTACCGTGTCCGCAACTCCATGAGAGGAAAGTCGCTGATCGGATCGACCATTGATATCCCCAGCATGCTGAACCGGCACCGATTCCAACTGGAGAACGGTTTGCACCCCGATAAGGAGCTTCTGGGGGACTGGAACGAGATCGGCGCGGATGCATTTGAATTCGAGACATTGGATCAGCTGGAACCGAGCGATAAACCGGCCTACGATCCGACTGAAGATCTTGCTGTCCTTAAATCGATGTGGATAGAGAAGCTCACGGCATCAGGAGAAACGCTGTACCAGCAGTCAAAGCGATACACCTAACACCGCATGAACCTGACGGGGATTGAAAATGTGAAATTTCTACGGCTTGCCATAATACTTCTGTCTCTTATAATATGTTCCTGCGGGGATAATGATGGTCCCAACGCCCCGGATGATGATTCTCAGGATCCCGGTTCCGCAGATTCAATAATTCGCGATATTTCGGATTTAGATCTCGACGTCATGATTTCATCGGAAATAATAACCCAAGTAGATACCGTTGTGATCAATATGATTCTGAGCAATCCCACGAATTATTCCGCCTGCATAGACTTCGCCACTACCTGCCAAGAAAAGCTCTGGGTTTATGACGAAGACGGGGATTATTTGGGGCGGCCATATACATGCCTGGGGCTGCCGACAACTATTGCCTTGGGGCCCGGCAAAAGCCGAGAGTATCAGTTCGAATGGACTCCTTGTCCTAATCTGCCGGGTTATTACACTTTAATTGCGGGATTTCATAATGCCGGCGGCGGCCATGGATATACATATGAGCCGATTCAAATACAAGTAATCGGCAGCGATGAGTCGGCAGCGGGCGCCTGGGAAGGCTCTTGCGCAAGAGTTTCGGCCATCCCAGAGTGGCAGGCTGACAGATTTACTATGTCACTCACCCAAGATAGCATCTTTGTGAGAGGCACGCTTACGGCGGGCGGCGCGACACTTGAGGGGCTTTATGGAACAATGAGATATAATAAATTAGTGTTGCGGATATCTTTCTATCAATACGACAGAGTCGTTGAATTCTCCGGCGATGTGTGTGGCGGCTCTGTCGGTGGTGTTGTCACTGTTCGATATATTGACACGGGCCGGATAATCCATAACCCCTGGAGTGCAGAGAAAGTAAGTCAATAACCATCTCACGAGATTATCTGGAGCTTTCTGCCGATGGAACCCGTAAATGATCATCCGTCCACTGAGAGAAAAATCCGCCTTGAACCGCTCAAGGTCGAAGATTTCCCTCTCATACGGCCGTGGATTGAGCCCCGCGTGTTTCGGATCTTCCACGAACCCGTGGACAATGCGCAACTGAAGCGCTTGCTGACAAAGTACGAAAGCGGACGGCCGCAATCCTTGGGTCTCCGCATCGTTCGGACTTCTGACGAGCAGCTCATCGGCGTGATCCATTCAACAATCGACTGGAAGAACAACCTCGCGCACGTTGGGCAGATTGTCCTGGGCGATCTGATGCACAGGAATGCGGGCTTCAAGGTCGAAGGCCTCATGAGGGAAGCCACAAGGATTCAAGACGGATACGTCAGTTGGTACAGCATGTCGATCCTCGAGGAGGAGTGGAAGGATCAATCGTAGAGAAGGATAAAGGCTGGATGGAGCGGACGAAACTGGCGTCCCCGAGCCGAACTCATGAACCTGTGCGAGGCGTTCCAAATGCTGCGACTCCTTTGTTGTATATGTATCATCGCCTATTTCGCAGTCGGCTGTTCGGAAGACAAACGCACAGCGCCAACTTATTCCGATACAACACCGCCAGCCGCGGTGCATAACCTGGCTACAGCACCAGCAGCGGAGGATCGAGTTACTATTTATTGGACGGCGCCGGGCGATGATGGCGCTGTGGGTCAAGCTTCCCATTACGATATCCGCTACTCGGCGACTCCCATCACCGAAGTCTTTTGGGATTCAGCAACAATTGTCGTCTCATGTCCGGCACCGGTATCGTCCGGACACATACAGCATGTTGAAGTTTTGGGGCTTGGGCTGGGCAAATGGTACTTTGGCCTAAAAACCGCAGACGAGGTTCCTAATTGGTCAGAGTTATCCAATATAGCAAACGCAACCATTGGGGATACAATTGCCCCAAGTGCTATCAGCGACCTTTATATCTTTTCCTTCGATGAAACCAGCGCAACTCTGGTATGGACCGCACCAGGTGACGATGGCGATATTGGTCAAGCAGCCGAATACGATCTTCGGTATGCCTTTGAAACCATATCCGAGGAAACCTGGGCTGTGGCAAACCGAGTCCAAGACGTTCCAGCGCCAGAGGCCGCGGATACCGGGGAGATTTTTACCTTCGCCGATCTGGAGACCGGCCGAGCGTATTTTGTTGCTATAAAGACCCTTGATGATAGGTCAAATGCCTCCGGGCTCTCGAATGTCGTGAGCGTAACACCCGCTCAAGACAATCTCCCGCCGGGGCAAGTGCTCGATTTAAATACAACCCACGCCGTTGGGCACAGCGTTACCTTGACATGGACAGCCCCTGGCGATAATGGATACGCAGGCTTGGCGTTCGAGTATGACTTGAGATATTCCCAAACCCAAATCACCAATGATTCATGGAACGAGGCGACTCGAATCCTTGATGTATCCCCACCCGGTGTGGCAGGTAACGAGGAATCCTTCATAGTCCATGATTTGGAACTCGAGACACCATATTTCTTTGCCCTCAAGACCGCAGACGATACATCCAACTGGTCAGAGATGTCGAATGTCGCAGACGCAATCACTGTTGCCCTGGCACAATTAACATTTAGCAATCGACTGGCCGGCGCTTTCCATAGTTTTTGGTCTTTAGATGGCAGGGATATTCTTTTCGAGGCAGACTATGGTCAAGAGTTTGTGTATCAGCTCTACCGAATGCCCGCGAACGGCGGTGTCCCTTCGAAATTGACGAATGAACCAGGACAAGCTTCGCAGGGCGCCTGGGCTCCTGATGGAAACCAGATCTCCTTCCTCACCACTGGATTCGGATTAAATGAACTCAGAATGGTCGATGCAGCCCAAGGTTCGGTTTCTTCACTACTACTGCGCCACGAAGAGCACCGTATTCAAGATTATTCTTGGTCTCCAGATGGAAACTATATTGTTTACACAGCTCACCCCCCAGACCAGTGGGATCAGCGAAGAGCTTACATTCTTTCACTATCAGGAGGAGCAACTGAGGAGATTCTCTCACCAGACTGGCTTCCCATCTGGGTGGCGTGGTCACCTTCAGGAGATCAAATATGTTTTACCTCTACACAAAACGAAAACGTGGACATCTGGGTAATGTCTTCGACGGGAGAGGATCCAACCCAGATTACCTTCGATTCAGCCTATGATGGTGCTCAAGCTTGGTCGCCTGATGGCAGCAAAATAGCATTCACATCCGACCGAACCGGAAACTATGCCATATGGGTCATGTCCGCATCTGGGGAGAACATGACCCAGTTGACATTTGATGATGAGCAAGAATTGTATCCTCACTGGTCACCCGACGGTAAGGCCATAACTTATACTAGCGGAACAGGCCCTTTTTGGAGAGGTGACATCTGGGTTCTTTATTTGGAATAAGGAAGAATCGTGAAACTCATTCAGCCAATGAGGTTCCGTACGACCCCGGCGCACGGGCCCTTGTCACGCCTCAAATAAACGGAGAAAGGATGCGACATGAGAACAGTGCTTAATGTGTGTATTCTAGCCGTTTTGATTACAATGTTTGCCAACGCCCCATCCGCAGATCAATGGGATTTAATCCACGAGTGCGGAACAATTGACTACAATGAAAACGAAGATTGCTATCTGTTTCTTGGATTCGAGTCAGGTCCATATGCGATCTATGATGGAGATCCTTTTAGCAGCGGTGATACAGCATTCATCTACGGCGAGGTAGATTCAACCGATGCACGAGAGTGTCCGGGGGCGGCGGAGTACTTATGGCGTTACGCCGACGGGTTGTGCAACGTGATCGATTTTGGCTGTGGCCGAGTCAGCCGCTGCGGCGTTGAAGATGAGTGTGGGTGTGTCATGACCGATGAATATGGAGGGCTAGCCCTTCTTAATTATAATGGCTTAAGCTATGGAGATAGTGTTCGAATCTACGGCCGCAAACTCTCGGGACCCCTATCATGGTGTGGTTTCAGCTGGTATGTCTGGGTCGATACTCTATTCTATTGTGGAGTTACACCGACAAAAATGGAGTCGTGGGGTCATATAAAAAGCCTTTATCCTGAGAATTAATGGCAGATTAGGCCGAACATCAAACGCACTTTTGAACCCGCCAAGCGCGCATCGCAGGTTAAAGTACGTTAGGTTGCGTCCTGCGTTTGTTTGATTCTCAGTGGGGGGACTACCCTTTTATGGAAACCATCGCGTACTACTTGGCCTTGGTGTGTGTAATGGCTGTTCCGGCGGCATTGGCCTCCTGGTTCGTTCTTCACTTGCTCGCGCCGTGGTTGCGCCGCGCCGGACCGATCGCCGTCCGCGCCGCCACCGTGGCCGTCATCCTAGCCGTCATGGGTGCGGTCTTCTTGATCAGGCAGCCGGTTCTCAGACAGCACTTCGGCGTGCAGGTGCCGCTCGTGGGTGTGGCGGTTATTTTCTTCGGGGTTTCGTCTTACCTTAGAACGCGGATCCTCCGACAAATCCCGATGAGGATGATGCTCGACCTTCCCAAGATGGCGGGCCAGGATGCCGGAAAACTCATCACAGGCGGGATCTACTCACGAATGCGTCATCCGGGGTACGTGGCCATGGCATTCGCCGTTGCAGCGGCGGCGCTGTTCACCAACTACTTGGCCATGTATGTGGTGGCGCTGGCGTACATGCCGCTGATCGGCCTTGTGGCAGTGCTCGATGAGCGTGAGCTAGCCACGCGGTTCCCCGGGGAGTATCGTGCGTACTGCGCACGGGTGCCTCGCTTCATCCCGCGGTTTTCTGCGTCAGGGCGTCATGGAGGAAAAGACGCACCCTAACAATAGCATCCAACCGCCGGCGCTGCGTGCCGCCGCTGATGCCGAGGTTCAGAATAGTTTAAGTTAAACATTTTCATTGCGGTGTTTGTATTGCAGCACCCTCAACGGAGAGTCTTTATCATTGGTTGCCTGTCGAAGAGTGTTATGAACGATGATCCTTGTCCCTTTAATGCCCATGAGATATAATCAAGTCGCGAAAAGAGAGTGAGCGAGGCCGCGCCGATAGCCCTCGCAGAAGATCTGAATGTAAGGCACGAACGAGGGGGGGCAACGTCATGAAAGGCATAACGATAGTCCTTTGTGTTCTTTCCCTGATTTTGATAGCTGCTGCCATTGGCACCGCACATTGCCAATCCGACGGAGCCATCGTGGGATGGGGGGACCTCGTCCTTGTCGAGGACGAAGCCCTCGAGAATTTTATCGCCGTGGCGGCTGGCGGAGTCCACAGCCTGGGTCTCAAGGCCGACGGCACGATCGTGGCCTGGGGGGATAACCGAGCCGCCGAGTGCATGGTCCCCTGGCCTAACGTGGATTTTGTCGCCATGGCGGCAGGTCGCGGGCACAGCCTGGGGATCAAATCCGACAGCACGATCGTGGCTTGGGGGCTGAACTATAGAGGCGAGTGTGACGTCCCCGAACCCAACGCGGACTTTGTGGCCGTCGCGGCGGGGGCCCACCACAGCCTGGGGATCAAATCCGACAGCACGATCGTTACCTGGGGGGACAACGGTGAAGGCCAGTGCAACGTTCCCACGCCCAACGCGGACTTTATTGCCGTGGCGGGGGGTGGTACCGGGGTGGAGTATGGCGAGGCCCACAGCTTGGGGCTCAAATCCGACGGTACGATCGTGGCTTGGGGGTGGAACAATTATGGCCAGTGCGACGTCCCGGCACCCAACGCCGACTTCGTCGCCGTGGCGGCGGGTGCCGATCACAGCTTGGGGCTCAAGTCCGACGGCACAATCGTGGCCTGGGGCTGGAACGGCTCAGGTCAATGTGATGTCCCAGAGCCGAACGCCGACTTTGTTGCCCTGGGGGGGGGATACAGACACAGCTTGGGGCTCAAGTCCGATGGCACAATTGTGGCATGGGGAAGCAACACCTCAGGACAATGCAACGTCCCCGAGCCGAACGCCGACTTCGTTGCCGTGTCGGTCGGCCTAGAGCACAACTTGGGGCTCAAGTCTGACAGCACAATGGTAGCCTGGGGGTACAACTTCTATGTCCAATGCGGCCTCCCGGTGCCCAACGCTGACTTTGTGGCCGCGGATGGGAGCCTGGGCTTCAGCCTGGGCCTCAAGTCCGACGGCACGATCGCGGCCTGGGGGTACAACAGCTGGGGCCGGCTAGACATTCCCGAGCCCAATGCCGACTTCGTTGCCGTGGCGGCTGGTGCCGCTCGACACGCACTGGGGCTCAAATCCGACAGCACGATCGTTACCTGGGGCGACAACTATTATGGCGTGTGCGACGTTCCCCTCAACGGCCACTATGTTGCTGTTTCGGCGGGGCTTCAGCACAGCCTGGCTCTTAAGTCGTATGGTCCCATTGTGGCCTGGGGGGACAACTATTATGGCCAGTGCGATGTCCCGGCGCCCAACGCCAACTTCGTTGCCATGTCGGGGGGGTTTTTTCACAGCCTGGGTCTCAAGTCCGACGGCACAATCATCGCCTGGGGTGACAATGAATATGGCCAGTGCGACGTCCCGGACCCCAACACCGACTTCGTTGCCGTGTCGGCGGGAAGCCAGCACAGCCTGGGTCTCAAGTCCGACGGCACTATTGTGGGCTGGGGGAGAAACTCAGCCGGCCAGTGTGATGTTCCCGAGCCCAACGCTGACTTTGTGGCGGTGGACGCATTCTGGCTTAGCCTGGGTCTCAAGTCCGACGGCACAATCGTGGCCTGGGGGTGCGGCAGCTCTAACCAGTGTGATATTCCTGCGCCCAATGCCAACTTCGTGGCCATTGCGGCATGTGGCTCTCACAGCCTGGGAATTAAGAGATCACCTTTGGTCTCTGTTCAGGAGCCCTGGCCGGGACATGCACCGAGGATCCCCACCCTCGCGATAAATTCGCTGACGCCAAACCCATTCCACCAGTCTCTGGAGCTGTCACTGGAAAGCCGCATATCATGTCCGGCGACGATGACGGTTCACGACCTGAGCGGGAGACTTGTAAGGGCTATACCTTTGGGCGTTCTGGAACCGGGTCTCCATCGCGTCCGATGGGACGGGCGCAACGGAAGCGGGGTTAATGTTAGTGACGGCGTGTACTGGATACGCCTAAGCAATTCGGTCGAGACGTCGGCAGCTGCAAAGGCGGTACTTATACGCTAGGACCTTTGGGTCAAGCGGGTCCATTTGAAACGGCAGTTTCAAAAGTAGACTTTGCCAGATCAACAGCGATGGTAGTAGAACATGCCGGATGGGACTCTTGCGTAGCATTGTGATCAGTGCGATGTAGGTGAAGAGAGTGGTCAGCGCAAGGCCGGCAGCCAAAACGGGATACTTGCAAATACGCCGGTAAAGCATGACTATTAGCATCGGAGCTTGGGTGGTTTTTGTATACTTCGTATTCAACACTCTCGGCAATCTAACTTCCGTGTCGAATCTTGAACATGCTATATTTACACCGACAAGTAGTATTCTCGCACTCCTGGCTTTTCGTGTCGCGAAAGAGCGGTAGGCGCGGCAGGGTTCGTATCCTTCTCACCCTGGAGAGTGACCTATGACCATCCGAAAGCAGAACAATCGTCGTAACCTACTCAAGCGCGTTGCCGCGACCGATCACCCGCTCGTGCTGTACATTCACGGCATCGGCCAACAGCCGCCGCCCGATGATCTGAAGCTCGAGTGGGATCTTGCACTGTTCGGACGTGACATGCGCGACCGCACACGCATGGCCTACTGGTCGGATATCCTGCACGGCGAACAGCGCACGCGAAGCAAGCAAACCACCCGCGCGGGCAGCGGCATGAGCATCGACACGCTTCTCGCCCAGGCTGGTGTGGATACGGACAACGAGAATGCGCGTAGGCTCGCGAATGCCCTGCTGCGCACCATCGGAGTTGAGGACGCCAGTGCGCACAAAAAGGTGCTGCCCCTGCCCGCTCCCCTGCGCAAGCCGATCGCCCAAGCGTTCTTGAAAGCGCTGATCAAGGATACGGCCGCCTACTTTTTCCGTTCAAACGTGCGGGAACAGATTCAGAAGCGCCTGCGCGATATCCTCCCGGTCGGCAAAGATCCAGTCATTATCGTGGCGCACAGCCAGGGTAGCATCATCACACTTGAAGTGCTGGCAGCGCTCAAAACAGGCACACCCGTGAAAATCGATCACCTCATCACACTCGGCTCACCGTTAGGCATCCGTGAAGTGCAGGACTTTCTCTCCTGTGAACTAAAGGTGCCGGGCTGCGTGAACGAGTGGCATAACTTCGCGGACCCGCTCGATCCAGTAGCGCTCGACAAGGGAATCAGCGGCGATTTCGAACCCGATCAGTTTATCACTGACGAGCTGATTATAAACGCACATAGCCGTCGGCTCGTGGGTTTCAATCCCCACTCCGCCGCCGGCTATCTGGCACATCCCAAGGTGCGCAAAGTGGTGCATGCCGCAGCCCGCGTGGATGCCCACGCGCGGTTCCTGGTAGCCCGCGACGTGGCCGCAGACCTGGCGGTGACAGCACGGCATCCTGTGCTGATCGAGATCCTGGAGCCGGGCTACCCGGCCGTGGACGAGCAATTGGATAAGATGCGTGAGCATGAGGAGACGGTGGAGCAAGGCAAGACGGATCCAGCCGCCCGCATCGAAAAAGCCGCCAAGCAGATCGAAGAAATTGTCGGCGAAAAAGAACTAAAGGAGGCCCGCGTGGACCGATTGCGCCGCTTCGTTGCAGCGCGCCTGACGCCGGCCGAACTCCGTGTCGTCGCCCGCCGACACCGCGATCTGCGCATTTATGCTGTGTGGAAGAGCACTACGAAACGAAAGTTACTCCACCGCTCAGCTCGCGTGATCCAGGCTGATGCCGCTCGGGCGAGTTACAGCGCTTCCGGAGACGGCATCCTGTGGGCGGTGCTGGATACCGGCGTGCGCCACGACCACCCTCATTTTAAGCCACATAGCACAATCTCTGCGATTTTGGATTGTACAAAGCCGGGTCCCCCGGTGCCTATCCAGAACGACCGGGACAGAGACGGTCACGGCACACACGTGGCCGGCATCATCGCTGGCGCCGGTGATGATATGTCCATACAGGGCATTGCGCCACGCGCAAAACTGGTGGTGTATAAGGTGCTCGACGACACGGGCGCCGGTGAAGACGCTTGGATCATCAAAGCACTCGATCATATCACCGAACAGAATGAAAACACCTCCGAGATCGTGATCCATGGCTTGAACCTCAGCCTCGGCGGGCCCTATGACTCGACAGTGTATGGCTGCGGTTTCTCGCCCATCTGCATGGAGTTGCGGCGGTTGTGGCGCGCGGGCGTGTTGGTTTGTGTCGCGAGCGGCAACGAGGGCCAAGTGCAAGTTACCACACCGGACGGCGAGTTAGACCTCAACAACTCGATGTCCATTGGGGACCCGGCGAATCTCGAGGATTGCATTGTGGTGGGCTCAGTGAATGCGGACCACCCACACTTGTACGGCGTCTCGTCCTTCTCCTCGCGCGGTCCTACCTCCGACGGCCGCATGAAACCCGACGTTGTGGCGCCCGGTGAACGAATCCGCTCCTGCAACTCGCGCTTTCAATCCCGGCGCCCCGAGAGTCTCTATTGCGAGGAAAGCGGCACCAGCTTGGCGGCGCCGCATGTGTCGGGTCTGCTGGCGGCGTTCCTGTCGGTACGGCGCGAGTTTCGTGGCCGACCCGACGAGGTCAAGCAGATCCTGCTGCGGACCTGCACTGATATCCGGCGCGACCAGTATCACCAAGGACACGGCATCCCGAACCTTATGCGCATGCTGCTGGAGGCCTGACCAAGCATTAGGAGCTGTTCCTCAGAACGAGGAGACCGTCATATAAACGACCCCGGTAACCCTCGCCGGTCAACAGAGCGTCCAGTCGCAGTATGCTTCGTAGCGAGAAAGATTATACCAAAATAGAGAGGTGGCCATGGTTACTAAAAGGAATTCATCACTTTGCTGGATAAAAGCCTCCATTGTAACAATAATCATGGCCCATCTGCTCGTTATCACACTTCCCTGTAATGCCCAAAAGCCGCAGAATCTTCACGATGGTGTCCACGCCCGTGAGGTGCGCGTTGGTTTATACGAGAACAAACCCAAAATTTTCACAAGTGAAACAGGTCGGCCCTCGGGAATTTTCGTCGGCATCCTCGAAGAGATCGCCCGAAGAGAGAATTGGCAAATAACCTATGTGCCGGGTGAATGGTCCAACTGCCTTGCGGCTCTCGAAGAGGGCCGCATCGACCTGATGCCGGATGTTGCCTTTTCATCGGAGCGGGCTAGGAAATTGGATTTTCACGAAGAGGAGGTCATCGAAAGCTGGTCACAAGTATATGCCCATAAAAATACGCCGGTGATGACCCTTTCCGACCTAAACGGCCGCCGGCTTGCGGTGCTCAAAGGTTCGATTCAGCATACGGTTTTAGAACGGATTACAAATGGATTCGGCTTTAAGGTTTTTTTTGTTGAGACTCATTCCTACGAAGAAGCCTTTGCCCTTGCAGCCAACGGCAGTGTCGATGCGGTTGTTTCAAACCACTTGTATGGAGACTATTATTTTCAGGAATACGGACTGGCAAGGACATCCATCGTTTTAAACTCGGTTGCATTATATTTTGCAACGGCCCATGGCGCCAACTCTGACCTACTTGAGGCCATTGACAATAATTTGCGCGCAATGAAATCTGAAGTCGGCTCTGTTTATTACAAGGAGTTGGCGCTTTGGATGGAAAGTCCGCCAAGGATAGTGGTACCACGGCATCTCATTTGGATTATTTGCGGCATCGGCGGGTTCCTCGTCTTGGCTTTCGTCGTCATTCTACTGCTTCGCCGGCAGGTTATTGCCAGAACGAGAAATCTGGTCCAGGTCAATGAAACGCTTCGCGAAAGCGAAGAAAAGTTCCGCAACCTTTTCCAGAACCACTTGGCCGTCAAACTGCTCATTGAGCCTGAAAACGGCAACATTGTTGAAGCCAATAAAGCAGCGGAAAAATTTTATGGTTGGTCGGGGCAACAACTGCGGCGGATGAAAATACAAGATATCAATTCACTATCGTCCGAGCAGGTCGAAGTGGAAATGGAAAAGGTCAATGCCCCAAAATGCTACCAGTGCGAGTCTCGACATCGGCTGGCCGACGGCTCTATCAGAGATGTTGAGGTGTTCAGCAGCAGGATTGATACCAAGGGAAAGCCGTTGCTCCATTCCATCATCCACGACATCACCGAGCACCGCAAACTGGAGGAGCACTATCGTCAGGCCCAAAAGATGGAAGCCGTGGGTCATCTGGCTGGTGGCATGGCTCACGATTACAATAATATGCTCAGCGTAATCCTCGGTTATACGGAACTGGTCATGGACAGAGTGGACACATCTGGGCCGCTGCATGCCGATCTCAAGGAGATTTTTAACGCCGCCACGCGATCCGCCGAAATCACCCGGCAATTGTTAGCCTTTGCCCGCAAACAGACAATCAACCCTAAGGTGCTCGACCTGAATAGGATCGTGGAGGATATGCTCAAGATGCTCCGGCGCCTCATCGGCGAAGACATCGATCTGGCCTGGCTGCCGGAGAGCAACTTGTGGCATGTAAAAATCGACCCCTCACAGATCGAACAGATCCTGGCTAATCTGTGCGTCAACGCACGGGATGCCATTGCCGGAGTGGGCAAGATTACCATCGAGACTCACTCGGTGACCTTTGATGAGGCCTATTGCGCTGACCACGCCGGATTTGTTCCCGGTGAGTTTGTTCAGCTGACCGCCACCGATGATGGCTGTGGCATGGACAAGGAAACTCTCGCCAACATCTTCGAACCGTTTTTCACCACAAAGGATGTGGGTCGGGGCACCGGCCTGGGGTTGGCCACGATCTACGGTATTGTCAAACAGAACAATGGATTCATCACCGCGCACAGCGAACCGGGGAAGGGAACGACCTTCAGAATTTACTTGCCGCGTCACGCGGGCGATGCCGAGAAAATAAAAGTGGACCCTGTTACGGAAATCCCCTTAAGCAACGGCGAGATGGTGCTCCTGGTGGAAGACGAGTCGGCGATCAGGAAGATGGGTCAGATGATGTTGGAACGACTGGGTTACCAAGTACTGACCGCGGGCACGCCCGACGAGGCCATGCGCCTGGCCGGAGAACATTCGGGCGGAATTCACCTGCTCATCACCGACGTGATCATGCCGGGAATAAACGGCCGCGATTTGGCGGATCAACTGCACACCCTTTGCCCAGATATCAAAACCCTATTCATGTCCGGTTACACGGCTGATATGATCGCTCACAGAGGTGTGCTGGAAGATGGTGTGAATTTTATTCAGAAACCTTTTTCCATGAATGACCTGGGTGTCAAAATCCGCAAGATTCTTGATGCGACATAGGATACCAGCAATGAGAATAATAGGGGGCGAGTTCCAGGACGCAAATGTGGTAATCCGCAACATCCCGATCATCGTTTTCTTCAGATTCATTCGGCGCATTCTTGCGAACGAGAGGTAGCATCCAATGCAAATCACAATGATCGGTCACAGCACAGTTTTGATTGAGACTGGAGGTCAGAAGATCATCACCGATCCCTACTTCGGCGTAGGGGGCAATATTGCCTATGCCCGCCTGGCTCCACCCGCCAAGATCCGTGAAGAAGTTCGAGATGTGAATCTGGTGCTCATTTCGCACAACCACTGGGATCATACCGACCCTCGGTTTCTGCGCGCTCTCGGAGAGGATGTCCCGGTTCTCGCTCCCAGGTGGGCAAAATGGCTGACAAAACTGCAGGGGGCCAAGACACTCATCGGGATGAAGGCCTGGGAGGAGAAGCGCTTCGGGACAGTCACCGTCACAGCTGTGCCGGCATTGCATCTTGCTGTGACAAATGGGTATGTAATTGAGAGTGAGGAGAAGAGATCCTATTTTGCGGGTGACACCTGCCATCGCCCGTTCATGAAGGAGATCGGCCGGCGGTTTCAGCTCGACGTGGCACTGATGCCGGTAACGACTTTTCGCATTCCAATGACGATGGGAGAAAAAGGCGCCGTTCGTGCTGTGCGCGACCTCAGGCCCAAGGTGGTCATACCTATCCACCTGGGCATCAAGCCTCGCTCGCCCCTGCTTCGAACAAAACACTCGCCGGATGGCTTCGCACAACGGGTGCGTAAAGCGGGGCTGGAGGTCGAAATAGTTAACCTGAAAGAGGGAGAGAGCTGGTCACTACAATAACAGAGTTCATCTCAGTGGAGCCCAGCCTCATGGACAAAGACGGGATTTGGAGATTCGGACTTGAGTTTACGGATTAATCTATCAATATCGGATGGTCTCGTTCCCATAATACCGAGAGAGACGATTGCCCGGGTACATCGTGAAGGAGAAAAAAATGTCGGTAGATCTCCGTTTTGACCCCGAGAAAAAGATACTCTATTTGACAGTGAAGGGGCGTTTCACTCTTGAAGAGTTTCAAGCCGCGATGGAGAAGATCGCGCGATCAGATCAATATCCCCCTGATACAAATGCCTTGTGGGATTTGCGGGAACTGGATTTTGAAACCATCGATGCCGGCTATTGGCGGAGAATCCTCGAAATCCGAAAAAAGTTTCCGGAAAGACATACCGCACGACTGGCACACATCGTTAAAGGGGATTTCGCCTTCGGTATGCTGCGGATGTATGAGATACTTTCAAGCTTGGATAAGGGCGGTTTGGAGCAACAGGTGAGGCTTTTTAAAAGTTTTTCAGAAGGTGAGCAATGGCTCCTTGGTAAATAGCTTTGTGATGTGAAAAACATTGTCACTGTCGGATTCATCTCTCATTGATAAGCGGCCGCTCTGCTTAGTGGGAGAATAGAGGAAATCACCCAGCTCATGAGTGAGCAGCAAGCCAATAATCCACTGCACGGCAAAACCCTAGAGGTGATTTTGAACAGCCTCGTCGATTATTTTGGCTGGAGCGAACTGGGCAAGCGCATCAACATTCGATGTTTTAACAGCGATCCGTCGGTGCCGTCCAGCCTGAAATTCCTGCGGAAGACCCCCTGGGCCAGGGAAAAGGTCGAGAACTTATACATCGCTATGCAGAAGAAGCCGCGCCGATGATAATATATAGGGTGGATTCCCTGGTGTTCGGCGTGGGCGCGAAGCGATTTTGGAGGCACGCCAGAATGAGAACTATACTGTATCTTGTCGTCCTTTGTCTTTTGATGTCTCTTCCAGCAACGGCGCAGCAACCCGATTTGCAGGATGCATTGCTGGATCATTTGACAGGCGTGTGGGTTCTACAGGGCGTCATTGCTGGCGGCCAGACGACACATGATATTGTCGCGGAGTGGGTGCTGGGCCATCAGTATCTGCGCATTCACGAGGTCTCGCGTGAGAAGAGCAGTGACGGCGCGCCCGTATATGAAGCCATCGTCTTCATCGGCTGGGATCAGCCGTCAAGCCAGTACGCATGCCTCTGGCTCGATTCAACAGGCGGCGGTGGTCTTTCAGCCGGAGCCATCGGTCATGCGGAACGCAGCGGCGGGGAAATGGCGTTTGTTTTCAAGGGAAGTGATGGGAGCACTTTTCACACGACATTCGCTTACGGCAAGGACAGCGACACTTGGCAGTGGCTAATGGATGCGAAAGAAAACGGAAAACGCCAGCCCTTTGCGAGGGTGACACTGACAAGGCCAGAGTCGCGCCGATAACCCCCGCGGGTTAAGAGCACGTCAGATGCGCTTGGGAGAAGGAAAACCTATGAACCTTGCCACAGCAGAATTGACTCCCAAGCTCTGGCCCCAGGTTGAGCTTCTTTTTGGCAAAACAGGGGCCTGCGGTGGTTGTTGGTGCCAAGCTTGGCGAATCGAAAAGGGCGAGGACTGGAAAAAGGTAAAGGGCGCAGTGGCTAAAGAAAGAATGCGCAGCGGCATACTCAACGGCACAACCCTCGGCATCATTGCATTTGATGGAAAGAAACCCATCGGCTGGTGTACATTCGGCCCAAGAGATTCGTTCTCACGCCTGAATCGCGCTCGTACACTTAAATGCACAGATTCTTCTCAAGTCTGGTCGCTCCCTTGCTTTTTTGTGATCAGAGGTTACAGGGAGAGGGGCGTAGCGAGGGCGATGCTGAAGCAAGCGCTCAAAGCGATGACAGCAAAGGGTGCAAGGATTGCGGAAGGTTATCCATCAAAACCCAACAAAGACGGTAAATACATCGCGGCCTTTTCTTGGACCGGCACAATTTCCCTTTTCGAAAAGGCAGGCTTCACAACGGCAGGGAATGAACAAGGCAGCAAGCGAAGGGTCAGAAAGCAACTGAGACCTCCCGCCAAGCGCAAGGGCGCTCGCGATGGTCGAGGCGGCTGAGGCTGATGGCCCTATTGCCGCCACTACGGTCCAATTGACCACGGAGCGATTGCTTTTCGCAAACTAACGTCTTTTGGAAGGTAATGGCATGGGCTTTGCGCCGAGATCCGTCGCAGGATCTGCAGACTGTGGTGCATGCCCGGGATTGAGGCGATGGGGGGGATTCCAGATGGGACCCGCGGGTGACGCCCAGCATTGATATAATTTCCCTTGTCAAAAAAAACAGACATTTAAATCTCTCCCCTCCATTTCAGGCATCCGATAAGCGCTTCTCTGTTGATCTCTACAAGATCGCGTCTCAGCTGATTTCCTGAGGCATTGAGGGCCCAGCTTGTGGAACTCCTTGCGTGCACATTGATTCCAATGTACTCTTCCATCACTATCCTCCTCTGGTTTAGGTGAATGCTCGGACTTCGCTATCAAGCCCAACATCTCATCCTCGGAGGCTGTTCATTGGTATTCGGCTCTCCTGAGCAGGCGCCCAGATGGCGGATATGACTTTCTTATGATGCCTCGTTAAATATCAGGGGGTGTCCCTTGCCTTCCACTGAACTCCAGCCACCATTCGACGCCTATAGAGGGTCAGGTCCATACATCTTCATCAGCTACGCTCATGCGGACGCCGCAGTAGTGTTTCCAGATCTCCTCCTCATCAGGGCGCTGGGGGCATCCGTGTGGTTCGACGAAGGCATCGACCCCGGCAATGAGTGGCCAGAAGACATCGCTCGTGCAATTGATCGATGTGCCTTGTTTGTGTTCTTCATCTCGCGGACTTCCGTATCCTCGCGCAATTGCAGGAATGAGGTTTACTTCGCCCTGACCAGAGACAAGCCTGTCGTTGCGATCTACTTGGAGGAGACCATGGTTCCCCGAGGCATAGCACTGAGCTTGAGTTCCACACAAGCCATAATGAAGTTCCGCATGGATGCTGACAGCTACGTGCGGGGACTTCGAAAAATCATTGCCACAATCTCGTCCCCGAATATGCCGTCTTCAACCAACGCGGCGTCCGCCGCGGGCAGCCTTGTACCGATTACGGGCGAATCGCCGGGCGGGCGGGCCCCTTTACTGTGGACCAAATCATCTCATACGCCACGCTGGATTCACCATCTCTACTTCTGCAAGATGAGCGCTGTGGAAGTCACGGTGACTGGAATACTCGACAAAAAGGTGACCTTGCTGGGGCGGCACTTCCTGGGGATTCACGACTATGTTCACCTTGGCGAGTCCCTGCCGAAGATCAAGAAGTATGCACGAATTCGGACCAAGTCCCTGGCGATGAAAGCACTGGGTTCGGGTGATGCAAATTTACGGGCGCGCCTGGTTGCCTGCGCTGACCGAGCGGCTCGTGCCGTAACTGCATTTCTGTCGACGTACGAGAAGGGTGCATGCATTGAATTCTATGCCCTGGTACCACCATCGAAAGACTCCGAGATTCAGTTGTGGCTCCTGAATCCGATTCAGCAACAGGCAGGCTCCAATCTCGACGTCTTCGTGGAGGTTGTATGAGAGGCTATAATCGGTTCTCGGCATGAGGCGCGGACAGTCGCTGACGGCCCGGCACGTATCTGTGACGAACGATCGAGGACATTGGTAGCGCTCTAGTCTGGGGACATGGGTGACTCCTTTCTTATTCTCTCTATCCGTCCCAGGGCGCCTTCATGACGAGTTCCCGCGTCACGGCAGGCATTCGGCCGTGATCTTTCAATGATTCCTCCGCATTTGTGAGAGAATGGTGGCGCTGAGAAGACATTGACGATCGGGGTCGTCAAACACTTTTGCAGGTTGAAGAAATGGTCGCCGGGGGAGATTAATGCCGTCACAACCGCTGGGAATGTTTGCTTGGTTTGGCTATCGTCTGCCGCTTGAGCAACGTGTCGGGCTTATTGCCCAGGCGGGTTTCTCGACGACCTGCTTGTGGTTCGGCGAGGACGAGGAGTTGGTTGCCGGCAACATGGCCGACAGGATGCCGGACATGGCACGCGATGCAGGGCTTTCTGTGGACAACCTCCACGCACCGTTTGAAGGATGCAACGCCCTCTGGTCGGATACAAAGAGCGCGATCTCCGCGGCAAGCCATCCGTATGTGCTGGTTGCGCGGGCCGAAGAGCTCGGGGTCATTCTTGCGGTCGAGAACACGCGTAGCCCGCTCCATATTGATTTCCTGCTCTCCAGCATCGAGTCGCGCCATCTTGCCCTTTGTTACGATTCATCTCACGACTTCATCAGCGGTCATCCGCCCTGCGCACTTCTTAGAAAATGGGGCTATCGCCTGGTAACCACGCACCTCTCGGACAACAACGGGGTCACCGACGACCATTACCTTCCGGGAGACGGCCGGATTGACTGGGATATAATTCAGGATGCGTTTCCCAAGACCCAGTATTCAGGGGCGCTGATGTTGGAAGTGGTTCCGCAGACCGGCGAGGTTCCGGCTCCGGAGCAATTTACCCGGATGGCATACAGTCGCGCACTGGATCAGCGCTCGAAAATCGGCCTGCGAGGCCCCGCGGACGATGCGCCGCCGCGCGCCTGACGGCCAGCATTATACCGCACTTTGCCAATGCGCGGTGTGAGATCACGCCAAAAGACGGAGGCATGACCGCTGTGACAGAAACCAAGAAGGGCTTCCCGTTCAAGACGATCCTCAGCTTTCTCGGGCCGGGCTTCCTTGTGACGGTCGGATTCATCGACCCCGGAAACTGGGCAACGAATATCGAGGGCGGATCGAAGTTCGGCTATGACCTTCTTTGGGTCATTACGCTCAGCACGGTCATGCTGATCGTGATCCAGAACATGGCCGCTAAGCTTGGTATTGCCACCGGTAAGTCTCTTGCGGTTAACATCCGGGAGCGCTTCTCGCGGCCGGTATCCGCGTTTCTGGGGCTGACGATTGTTCTGGCATGTGTCGCGACCGATGTGGCGGAACTGCTCGGCGGGGCCATAGGATTTAATCTTCTTTTCGGCATGCCGCTATGGTTGGGCGCCCTTCTCACGGTGCTGCTTGAAGTCTTCCTCATCATCAGCCAGAGGTATCATCGGCTCGAAGCGATCATCATTGGTTTTCTGGGAGTCATCGGCTTGTGTTACCTCGTGGAGGTCCTGATCGTCAAGCCCGACTGGGCGCAACTGGCGCCATCCCTGATCATTCCGAACGTCAACAGAAGCAGTATTTACGTGGCCATGGCCATCCTCGGCGCGGTGGTGATGCCGCACAATATCTTCCTGCATTCCAACGTCATACACAGCCGGAAATGGGGTGTTTCCGAGGGTGAAAGACTGACTCTCCTGCGTTACGAGAAAATCGATACGCTCGCCGCCATGCTCCTGGGATGGGTCGTGAACTCGGCAATGATCATCGTCGCGGCCGCCGTCTTTTTCCGCCATCACATCGTGGTCGACAGCATCGAACAAGCGTCGGCGACGTTGACGCCGTTAGCCGGGCCTGTTGCCGGCTTTCTGTTCGCCCTTGCCCTCGTCTTCGCAGGGGTCGGGTCGTCGGTGACGTCGTCCATGGCGGAGGTCAATGTCATTACCGGTTTCCTGGGAAAACCGGAAGATCCCCGAACACTTCTCTACAGAGTCTCTGTCTTTATTACGGCCATACCGTCATTCATGATCATCCTATTTTCCATGGACACATTTCGCATTCTGATCTTCAGTCAGGTCGTGTTGAGTATTCAGCTTCCTTTTACACTGATTCCGCTCTTGATAATCTGCCGCGACAAGAATCTCATGGGCCGATTCAGGAGCGGCCGGATCGAGTTCACCGCCGCTATTGTCATCTCCGCCATCGTTATCATCTTGAATATTTACCTGCTTTATTCAACCATCTCAGGGGGAGGTTGACATGCAAGTGTATAAAAAGATTCTGGTCACCATAGATTGCTCATCCGTAGACGATGTCATCATTGAGCATGTATCGGCCCTGGCGCTTCAGAACAACGCCCAGGTTTACCTGCTGCACGCCGTGCACTCCCATACGCTCGACCAGGACCGCGCGTTGCGTGAGCAGGCCAACGTGTTTTTGAAATCCCGTTGCGAGGCGTTGCAGGCTCGGGGCATCGATACCCACATCTTGATTAAAAGCGGTGAACCCGACGCAGAAATCCTGAAAGAGATTGAGGGAAACGACTATGACCTTGTGGCGATGGCCACTCATGGACACACTTTCATAGGCGACATCCTGTTTGGAAGTGTCTCCCGAACCCTTAAACACAAGATCAGCATACCTCTCTTATTGATAAGCGGCCGCTCTGCTTAGCGGGAACATAAGGGTTATTGTACCATGACGGGGTCCAGGCTCCGCAGGAGAGAAACAATAGAATCGTCCTGATCTCAAAGAAAATAATTTTTAGGAGTGATCCATGCCAGACAACTTTGTTCATCCGACTCATGAACACCCCTTCAGCGCCGGCGCCGGTCCCGAGAACTTCTGCGCCGGTCCGTGCGTGGTCCATGACCCGGCTTCAGCCCGGATCGCCGCGGAGACGGTGGTTGTTCTCACCCGCAATATCAAAACGATCACGCGGCCGATCCCCGATGATCCAGCGTCGCGGAAGGCTTATCACAATGCGCTGACACATTATATTCATTTAAAAGCGCAACAGGCCGATAGAGCGAAGCATGAGCTTCTGACCCTCTGGGCCGATTACTTTACCATTGATCATTTCACGGAATTCCCAAAACTGTCCGAATCGATTTGGAATGCGGCGCAGCTGGCGACAGAGGCAAAGCAAGAGGTGAACGAAGAAACGGCGCTGCAGCTGCTCGATGCGGTTCGGGAGATTCACAATATCTTCTGGAAAACAAAGGGACGGGAGGCGCCCTGGATCACGACAGCGGTATAGCAGAGCCGCCTCACTGATTCACCAGGGTTTCAACCTCCTCCAGTGTCGGTAACGATCCCCGCACACCCAATCCGCGGCAGGCCAGCGATCCGGCCGCCGTGGCGAAACGGACCCGTTCAACCCACGACCACTCATCCTGTGACAAGGCATAAATGTAAGCACCGTGGAATGTATCGCCGGCACCCGTGACATCCGTCAATTCAACATTAAAAGCCGGATGGAAGAGCGAAATATCCGGCGTATACAAATAAGCCCCTTTCGACCCCAATGTCATGACAAGCGACTTCAATCCGTCATGCCATAATTGCCTGGCCGCGCCCTCGGGATCTCCGTGGCCGGTCTTCCAGCGGGCGAATCCGGCCGCCATCACGAGATGATCGGCCGCCTCCCAGGCCGCGGGATCCGGCTCGCGGGGGGAACCGATATCCAATACAATCTCGCACCCACGCTGCTTCGCCGAGCGGACCGCATCCCCCATGCCAAGTTCGGTTCTGGCGTCGGTCAACATATAGCGGGCCGGGTGCGCTTCGATCCATTCCTCCGACACGGTCGGATTCGAGACCGTCCCATGATCGAAGATCGCCGTGCGCTGGCCTGTGCCCTTCTCCACAATCAGCGACGCCATCGCCGATTGCGCGCCGGGTTCGACCCGCAAACCGCTGATGTCGACACCGTACTGAACAAGATCATCCCGAATCGCAACACCCATGGGGTCATCCCCGACAACACCGACGACGGCCGACCGGCCGCCGAGCTTTGCGATCACGGCCATCGCTGTCGGCACGGGGCCGCCGCCGCCGCGCGTCGACTGCAACGCATCGATCTTCTCTCCCGCGCGGGGGGTCCGCTCCACCTGATGGGCGAAATCGAAGGGGCAAATCCCAATCCCCCATGCCGTCAGTCTTCCCGTTGAGATGGTGTCTGAATTCATTTCCCTCCACACGGCATCCCCGTGCTGGACATCCGCCGTCATCACCCACACACTCATTCCGATGAGCCGCTTACAAAATCATGCCGCCGGGCGCGGCGCTGTGAACAGGATAGGCCCCCGAAAAGCGCGGGCCAAGGAAACAGGTTCGATGCGAACGGCGTTTCTTTGCGGCATTCTGCTTGTGATCCTCGCCACCACGGCCTTCGGCGGATGGGTTTTTGAGGCGGATCACGACACCCCCCCGCCGGATGAACCCTGGGGCGATGAATTTCTGCCCACGGACCACCTGCTCTATCGCGATCTGGAGCGCTTGGCGATTCGCGGAGAGATGCCGCTGGCCGCATGGACATTGCGTTCGTTACCGCGGTTGGAGCTGGCCTGGATGAGCCGGAATCTTGTTGATGACGGCGGATTGTCCCCCAGCCGCGACCGGTTGGAGCGGACCTTAGCGCGCGAAGGGCGCGCCTTGGGCCGTGAATCGCGGTTTCACGAAACCGCGCCTTTGATTGAGGCGTTGACAAGCGCCGGCCGCTTGCGGATCCGCCCCTACATTCATCTCACGCCCCGTTTGACGATCCCGCTGGCCGATGGAAAGGCCGATGGGGATTGGAGCGACTCGACCCGGATCGGCCTCAGGGGCACGCTTTATCTCGGACGGTCGATCACGATCTCGCATGATGTTTTTGTCGGCGAGGTTGCGGGGGGGCGCGGCTTCTCGGATCCCCTTGTTGCGGGAACCGATATTCTCTTTTATACCGAGCGCTTCGATCTGACCCTGCGCACACCCCGCATCGACTTTCGGTTCGGCCGCGACCGCCACCGCTGGGGGCCGGGCGCCTGGGGAACCCTCCTTCTGGATGACCACTCCGCTCCTTATACATTCGCCCAATACGATGTTGAATTTAAACCCTGGTTTCGCTTCCGCGCCCTTTCGGGAAGCCTCGACTATTCCGATGGAAAATATCTTGCGGCCCACCGGCTCAGCTGGACGCCGTCACCGCGGTTCGAGCTGTCGTTTTCGGAAGGGGCGCGGTATCAATCGACATCACCCGGCCTGCTTTATACGCTGGGATTCATCCCTTATACATTTGTGGAGCGCATGCGAATGCAGGATGCGGGGAACGACGCCTCCCGCCGCAGCGAGCGCAACAATGTCCTCTGGGCCTTGGGATGGTCCTGGCGCACGAGACCGGCGCAACTTTTCTACGGCGAAATCCTCGCCGACGATATCGCGTCGAAAGACAGCCACACGCCGAGCCGCTGGGGTTTTCTCGGCGGATATTCTTTCGCCCCGCGATTCAACGGATGGGATTGGACCCTCGGCGTGGAGGCCTCAAAGATCTTTAATTACACCTATAGTGTTTATTATAGGGATCAATGCCTCTGTGATTGGGATCACCAGGAACGAGGTCTCGGCCACCCCGACGGACCCGACAGCGAGCGGCTGCTCCTCCGCGCCCTCGTTGATTTCAACACCGCTTGGGGCTGCGACGCCATGGTCACCCTCTTCCGTCATGGGCAGGGCGCTTTGGGGCGTCCCTGGTACCCTTCCACCGACCCGGAAAGTGAGGGCCAGCCCTCCTCGGCGTCGGAGCTTTGGGATCCGGTGACCGGCGGAGCCTCACTGCAAACCCGCGTGCGATGGGAACCCCGCGATAATCTGGCGGCATCATTCGGCCTCGCTTACAGCACGGTTCGCCTTCCAGCCGGTGATTCAGCCGGTGATTCAAAAGAGACACGCCGGTCCGTCGGCCTTGAATTCGCTCTAAAAGTACATTTATAGAAACGGGCTTAGAAACAGGCATTGACACCGAATCGACATCCGCCGGATACCGCCATAGAGGAGCCGTCAATGACAAAGGGCTGGGAAGACAAGCTCAAAGCGACCCTCAAAACCTACAGCAGCATGGCCTTTGATCCTCAGGTCGCCCGCGAATCCTATACATTGGCGATGGAAGTTCGCGAGGCGCTCGGCGACAGCCAAGACACCTTCAGAGAACTGGATAGAAAGTATAACTACAATCTTTTCGATTGGATTATCAGTTTGCCTTCGAATATCGCCGGTGAAGGTCTCATTGACGAAGGTGTCGAGCTTTGCGAGCGGTACGCTGAAATTGTAGAACCGCAAAACTTTCTCGCGGACCGGGCCCTGATCCTCGCCGGCGCGGGCCGGATCAAAGAGGCCGTGTCACAGGTTCAATTCAATCTCACCGTTTTCCCCGATGATCCCTGGGTCATGATCAAGGCGGCGGATGTTTATCAATCCGCCGGTGAGCTTGACCGGGCCGAGGAACTGTATCGCCGGGCGCTGGAGGCGGCGGGTGACGATCGCTTTACGCGCGAAGGGGCCTTGGAGCGGCTCGTCCCGATGCTCGAAGAGCAGAACCGCCATCCAGAGGCCTCGATTCTGCAGCAGGAAGAGAAAACAAAGCATGCCTCCGAAGGGAGCCAAGCGGCGCCGGCGCCCGCGGGGAAGACCATCCGCCGTGAACAGCCGAAGGTGAAGCGCAATGATCCCTGTCCCTGCGGCAGCGGTAAGAAGTACAAGAAATGTTGCGGCTCCGCCGAGGCGACTCACGCACCGGGAACCGAATCGGACATCCGGCAGCGGCTTCTATCCGCCCTCATGAAATTTGTTCATCGGGATGAATTCAGTGAAGAGGTTCAAAGAGCGCTGGTCCTCTACTGGGGAGAACGATTCGCCGACACGAAGCTTCCTGACGCTTTTGATCAAATGGAGCCCGATTTCGCCCAATGGGCCTTCTACGAATGGCTGATCCAGGATTATCCTTGCGCCGACGGCCGGTCTTTCATGGAGCGCTATTTCCAACGGCTGGGCTGGCAGCTCAACTCACGGGAACGGGTCCATCTCGAAAAGTCGATGGCGTCGCATATGGGATTGTATCAGATCATCGAGCTCCGGCCGGATGAAGGATTCCTGCTTCAAGATCTGCTCACGAACCGGCATATCGAGGTTCTGGATAAAACGGCGACGCAATATTTGATTCAGTGGGATCTTGTCGCCGCGCGCCTTCTTGAAATGAATGATCGTATACAATTCAGCGGCGGACTCTTTCCCTTCCGGCCCGATGAAAAGGATTCGCTGAAGCGGTTCTGCGAGGATGCTTATGCCGCCTATCAAATAACAAATCCGGATTCCGATTGGACCGCCTTCCTGAAAGGTCATGGCGAAATTTATAACCATTATCTTCAGGCGAAGCCGGATGCGCTTGCAGACGCCCTCCCCGGCGCCCCCAACGATACCCTCCCGCAAGACAGCGAGGATCGAGATCCCCGCGATGCGGGAGAGATGGATATCCCTCCCGAAATACGCGAGTCTCTCATCAACGAATTCTTGGATAAGCATTATCATGCCTGGTGCGATTTGCCGGTCCCGGCCCTGAAGGACCGCACGCCCCGGGCCGCGGTTCAGGATCCGGAAGGGCGACGAGCCGTTATTGATCTGATCCGCTCGATGGAAAACAGCGAGACCCGGCGGGAGTTGAGCGGCGGCGAGCCTTACGATTTTACATGGTTATGGCAAGAGCTCGGCCTCGATCGATCGGAAAAGGCGTAACTTCTTTTCAATCAATCAATTATAACGATTGTCGCTCCGCGGCAAAAAATCCTCAGCCTTGCCCCTCATCGGCCCGCCCTGTACACTTGACAGTGCCATGACGACACAACCCCAACAGAAGCCGGATCGGCAAAAGCAGGCCCAACGGCAGTTAGAAACCTTTCCGAATCCAAAACCGGAGAGGGATTACGAAATCCGGTCTGAGACCGACGAGTTCACCTGTGTCTGCCCGATGACCGGTCAACCCGACTTCGGTACGATCCGCATCCGATATATTCCCAACAAACTCTGTATCGAACTGAAATCGTTAAAGCTCTATCTCTGGTCTTTTCGGAATGAAGGCCACTACCATGAGGCGGTGACGAATCAGATCCTTGACGACCTGGTCAAGGCCTGCGCTCCCCGCTGGATGGAGGTAGAGGCTGATTTTAATATGCGGGGCGGCATCCAGACGGTGGTGACGGCCTGTCACGAGTTGAAATCGGAGGACTCATAGTAGGCTCGATCTCAGGCCGAATCGGGATCCCCCATTGTTGCCGCCGGCGCTTCGCCAAGACAGCATTTTGGGCAGGACAACACTGGAGGCAACAATGTTAAAGTCTAATTTCACCACTCCCTTTACCAGGCTCCCTGCCGCACTCTTTGCCCTTCTTTTTGCTCTCCCGCCCGCTTCCGCCGGCGCCGACGGCGGGGATCTGCTCTGGCGCTACCCAGGGATTGAAAATGTCGTCTGTATCGACTGGATTGAGGATATCGATGGTGATGGACGGCCCGATGTTCTCATGGAGACATACGACGCCGGGGCCAGCGGGGATCACCTTTATGCCATCAGTGGCGCCTCATCGGGGCTGGGTGATCTGATCTGGTCGATCCATCCTCCGGGCGGACCGAGCAACAGCGGCGGTTACGGCGACGCCTGCCTCCGAACAGCACCCGATCTGAACGGCGACAATGTACAAGACGTCTTGCTGGGAACAGCCTGGGGCGGACGAACCGTCTATGCCATCGACGGACCGACAGGCGGCATTATCTGGGATTTTGATACCTACTCGGATTCCCCCCCGACACCGCCCGAGTCGGGATGGGTCTATGGTGTGAATTGGATCGGCGACAATACGGGTGACGGCATCCCCGAGATCATCTTCTGCACCGGCAGCGACAGCGACGCCATGTACTGCGTCAACGGTGCGACGGGTGCCGTACTCTGGTACCTGCTCGGCCCCGACGCCTTTTTCGATTGCTGCAATATCGGGGATGTCAACGGCGACGGCTACGATGATGCGGCCTTCGGCAGCGGTGATTCCGGCCAGCGATTAACCGTGATGAGCGGGCCCGGCCTCGGCGGCGGTGTTCCTCATCAACTCTGGTACCGGGATTATTCCGGAACCGTTTACTCCGTCGCGGCCCTGCCCGATATCAACGGCGACGACATACCCGAGGTGCTCGCCGGAGCATGGAACAATACCGTCACCTGCCACAGCGGCGCCAACGGCACCGTCCTTTGGACGGGGCCCGTCGGCTCCTATGTGATGCGCATCGATGTCATCGGCGATGTCAATGACGACGGCACGCCCGATATCGCCGTCGCCTCCTGGGCTTCATTGGCCCGCGTGATCAGTGGTTCTGACGGCACGACTCTTTGGACCACACCGGTCGGGGATGACTGCTGGGCGATTGATGGTATAGAGGATGTGACAGGCGACGGCATACCCGATGTCGTCGCCGGATCGTTCGATCAAAAAATCTACCTCATGAACGGCATTGATGGCACGATCGAATGGTATTACACCACAAACGCCAAACTCCTTTCGGTCCGCGGCACACCCGATCTCGACGGCAATAATGTTCCCGACGTCATCGGCGGAACTCAGAGGTTGACGGTCGGCGGCGATATCTACGCGGTGCAGGGCGGTGAGCCGATATCCGACGTCAATGATCAGGCCTCGGGTTCGTTGACTCTCGCCGGTTTCCCCGGCGTCAAAGCGCAGGGACCGCTGGCCTTAACATTAAATCAGCCCAACCCATTCCTGGGCCGGACACAATGGCGGATGGAGACGGTGAGGGACGGTTTGCCGGTTACACTGGATGTGATCAATACGCAGGGACAGCGGATCCGGCGATTGGCCTCAAAACTCTCATTGGACCGGGGAATTCACACCTTTGATTGGGATACGCGGAATGATCACGGCCGTGTTGCGCCCGCCGGCATCTATTTTCTGCGTCTCACGGCGGCCGGGGAAACTCTAACCTCCGAAAAGGCGGTATTGGTGCGGTAATTTTAGCTTCGCCCGGTCTATACAGGCGCTTCTGGTTTTGGGATCGAATGATTCCGCCGGAGAGCTGTTACCAATATTTCTCCACATGGTACTGCCCCGGCTGTTTTTTCGTGTTCTCCACGAAGCGGTCCGCCTGAAGGACTTTCTCCATCGCCGCGATCATCGCGGGATTTCCGCAAAGGAAAACGTGGGTATGGTTCGGCTTCGGTGAAAAGCCCCAGTATTTTTTTATCAAGCGCTCCGTCCAAACATCCTGAACATAACCGGAGGCCCCTTTCCACGGGGCGGGCTCGTCGGCGACACGGCTGATGATGGGGATATAGGTCAGAAAAGGGCTGATTTGTTGAAGAGCCTCCAGCTCGGAACGATACCCCAAATCCCAGGAGTGCCTGGCGCCGTGGATCACGGCCATTTGCTGCCCTGTATTTTCAGACAAATAGGTGCGAACCATACTCATATAGGGCGCCAATCCGGTGCCCGTGGCGACCATCACAATATGCGCGTCGGTTGGAATCTTTTCCAATGTGAAATTCCCGAGCATCTTCTCTGAGAGCCACAGACGATCGCCTATATTTAAGTTAAAGAGCCGCGGTGTCAACGCGCCGGAGCGGACCAGGGCGATATAGAATTCGAGATACTCGCCCGGTCTGGAAGACGAGGCGATGGAATAGGCACGCGGGATAACCTTATCCGGCGGAAGCTCCGGCTCGTCAGCGTCGGATCCTTCACATCTGGGTGCGGAGCCCGGCAATCCCAGAACGGCATACTGCCCGGGTTTGAATGGGCCCAGCTCCCATCCATCCGGCGCGACACGGATAACAATCAGCCCCGGGGCAACTTCGATCTTTTGGCTCAGGACGGCATTAATTTCCCTTGTGGCCATGGTTTCCTCTCCTCACTAAAATACCCGATCCCGCCATTCCTTCATATATTTTCTATGGCTTCAGCGAGACATTCCATCTCATCCTATCCCGTGACCGATCAAGCCTCCACCCAGCCTCGATCCGGATATGTGAAAGGAACCCGGGGAAACCAAGAAAGCGTTGAATCCCCAATCCGACATCGAATCTATAATCCCCCGACTCGGGTCCCTGCAAGGATTCAAGGCTGCTCCATGGTTTATCCCCCCAAACCGCGCCCGCATCAGCAAAAATCACCGGCTGTAGACGAAGATTTTTCAGTATCGGTATTCTCAGATGGTACAGTGGATCGATGCCAAAAACATAATCGAGCCGCAGCAGGGAAACACCGGCCCCCGTATCGAATCGTGGTGGGTAGGCGCGCAGGCTCTGCTCCCCACCCAAATCCATGAGCTCCTGCACCGGCGGATGGCCGCCGACCGCCCCGGCCCAAAACTCGGTGAACAGCTCCCCGCGAAGAGGCGCCTTGAAAGAGGTGCGCCCCTCGATACCGGCGGTGTAAAACTCCCGGTCCCCTTCCAGTGTCCCGCCCCAAAGACCGACGCGAGCCCAGAGCCCGGCTCTTGTTCCCGTTTGCAGATCGAATCGCCCCCTGATCGACGCATCCAAAATGACGCCGTTCAATTCAACCGCGTCGGCGGATGGATTAAGTTTCATATTATCATCATCGAGTTCGAAGAGAGCTCCCGAGACGGCCTTCAGCGACCGATCCTCGCGATGAACCAGGCAGATTCCGCCGTTCGCGCCCTTCTCCCCGCGCAAGAGGAGGCCTCCGGCGATTTCCCGGCGCTCCAGATAGCTCTGATGATCCAAACCCATGAGGCCGCCCAAAGGCGTCGTCCCGTAGGGGCGGTTCGATCCAAAGGGTACCGGCTGATCACTCCACCCGGTTATGAATCCCCACCCGGGACTTTGCAGCAGCTCCAGGGAGCCGGCCTGCGGACTCCCCGGGCCGCCCCGCCCTCCGCCGGTCAATCTTGTTTCCGGACTCTTTAACAATCCCCTGACATTTTCTTCGCTGAAGACGACCCCGGCCAGCCCGAAACCCTCCCAGCGGCCCGCCTCAAGCCCGCGGCGGAGAACACCGCAGAGGTGAATATCAGGTTCCTTCTTGGTTGAAAGACTCAGTTTGAAACCCGGGGTCGCGCCATCCACCTTTGAAAAACCGAAGACCGGTTGGATATCAAAAGAAAGGGTGGAAGCGCCGTCGCGACCCTTGGCCGTTGTGGAATCCGAGGCATCAGGAATCCAAGCGATCTCACCGGGCTTGACCCACTCCTCGGGCGCGGATTCATTCCACGGGATCAGCGAATCCGGCTCGCTTCGCAGGCTGTCCAGCAAGGCTTCCCATGTTTTGGCCGGATCGGCATCCCCCGGTGGATCGATGAGCTGCGCCGCCGCCGCTCCGGGCGGCAGGATCCCGGCTAAAAGGAAAAATAAGGCTTTCCACAAGACCGCTTTTTGAAAACCCTGCATTCCTTGGTGGGGGCCCTTCATCATTCGATCCTCTGACCGTGTCACCGGCATATCATCATCATTCCATTGGCCTTTTGTTGTCATGTCATCGCGCAAAGATAGAATCAGGAATCCCGGCATTTAGTTGAATCTCTTCATGCCGGATATCCACCACCACCAGTTCCGGAGTGGAAACAAAGGGGATATCGCGAAGACGAATACTGATAATGATTCGATCCGGCAACCAGACCTCCTCATGCTTGCGTCGTGTCATAACAACCCGATCCACACTCTTTAAGAACAACGGAAAGGGAACATTGCGCGTCCACCGGAATTCTCCATGCACAATCTGGTAATCGCGCGTGTCAACAAGAAACCAGCCTTCCGGGAGAGGTTCAAATTCACTACGGGGCGTAAATTCGATCTTGTAGATGACACGATCAGAAAATATTTTCCGGTCCAAAATCTTAAATGAATAATCATCGAGAGCCTTAAAGAAAAATGGAAGGTCCACGAGGTGTCCTGTCGAGGTCTTCACCTCGACGCCAACATTCACCTCTTCATTGTCGGATTTGCTATCCCACTCGCGGCTTCCGAGTTCAACAATAAACTCCTCATTGGGTGACCGCAAATAGACTTTCTCGACGTTTTCCTCTACCTCCCGCCGCGTGGTGGTGTCCTCCGGATCGCCATAAAGCGCAACAACACGGCTTCGGCGGATGAAGGTCACGTCATCAACGAGTTCCTTGCGCTTGCTTTCGCCATCGATGCACCATCCCAAAATTTCCTTGAGGGTGGGGCGCTCCGCGCTGGACGGCACCCAATTTTTCAGAAGGTACTGGGGAAGACGGACCGTGTCCTCACGCGCCAGCCACCGGCCCCATCGCTGTGCAAGCGAATCATCAACGGCCTTGCCCAGCGTCGCATCCGGGGACCCGGCGACAAGGTCGCGGCCGCCCAGTTTCGAATTGTCCGGGAGAAGCAACAGGCCCAGCAAGAGAACAGACGGCACTAGAACACAATGCCAACCCTTGCGAAGACGAGGTTTATTCCGCAATCGAGGGTCCTCCGTTTAATTGTCAGGCAAGACCAGGTCCCTCGCCTTCAAGCACCTCCAGGAATAGGGTTCGCTCCTCGGCTTCGTGTCTTCTGAATGTCGCAAAAAGCCGCGTCATCCGGTCATAGAGCCCTGTTTGACTGCACTGCGTCAGCTCCGCCAAGGATGCCGTGATACCGTGGAGCTCACCAAGGGCTTTCAACAGCTCCGCGTGTTGAGAGAGCAGCGATTCCACCTTGTGAGTACAATGGGGCGCGGCCTCAATGATTTCACGGTGAAGGCCCTCCGTCTCTTCGATCCGAAAATGAGCCTCCATATCCGGGATCAGTTGATTGAGTTTTTCCAGCAACTCCCCGGCCTTTCTTCCCATCTCCTCGCGCGTGGCCCTAACCTGTGCCGCCTTTTCCTCAATCTCAGCCCACTGCTTTCGGAGATTCTGATGTTCTTCCAGGGTTCTCCGAATCATTGCCTTGTCATTTTTTTTCAACATAGGCGCCTCATTTCCCGTCGACTGGATCCCTATCTATTATTCTCTCTAATTAACCGAGAGGAGAAGTCGCGCCGAGACCTACTCGGATCCCCTCAAGTGGACCCCTTCCCATCGAATCCCCGGGGGAATCTTCGACCTCTCCCTGGGACCTTACCAGCTATTAGCGACCGGCACGAACAGAGACCGCCGGGAGGCGGATGATTCCTGGTCTGGAAGCCTAACAGACGCCGCCACTCCCTGTTACGAAATGTAAGGTTCTTTGGTTCCCTCCTGATCTTATGCGATTTCCCATCTCTATCCCGCCCCGGGATCTCATCCCCCTGGCCCCGGAACCGCCGATGTGTGTGACACAATGCGGCGACACAAATACCAAAGAGCGATCTTCCCCTTGTCACTGTCAGGCATGGAAACAGGTTATCGTTAAATACCCTGATTGAATTCGCCACAGACTTAATATTAAAGCTGCCGCTTATCCAGGCTGGATCGGCCTGAAAAACCAACGAGAAGGGGCTTGACAAATTTCGATCAGGGTGATATAATATATTTCAGTTTGATAGGAAGTTAGTCAAGGGGTCCACGCGGATTTGTGTGGACCCTTGTACATTTATCTTTCACTGTAGATGGTTGTTGGCGGAAGCGCTCCTGCCCCGATTGCTGTTCGAGCGGCCAATCTGTTTCCTCACCCTGCCTTCTCTGGCATAATTTTTACCGCCTCCTTTACCGCCTTGGAAATTTGGGTCAAATATTCTCATCTTGCAAAATCGAGAAAACAGAGTAGGATAAAGGAATTGAGAGTCGAGACAGGTTCTAGTTCCGTCTGCACGACAGCCCATGCAGGACACCATCTTCGGGCCGTGATCGATGGAGGGCATTCATGAGTACAAAAGCTCAAAAGAAAGACACTGGTGTCTGGTATAAGGATGGACTGCAGTTCACCTGCACACGATGTGGAAAGTGCTGCCAGGACAGGGAAGACCCCACCTTTGTTTTTCTGGAAGAGGATGATATTCAGAGATTGTCCGAATGCATGAATATTTCTCCAAAGCAGGTCCTGCAGCGATATTGTCAGTGGAGTGGCGAAGATGGCTACACCCTCAAGCGCAAACCCGGATCTTGCATTTTCTTTGATGAGTGCATCGGATGCCGGGTTTATCCCGCCCGCCCGTTGCAGTGCCGAACATGGCCTTTTTGGCCTTGGAATATGCGGCAAGAAAATTGGAACGATGCCGTAAAGTTCTGCCCCGGATGTAATAAGGGTGAAAAACACAACGCCCGAGAGATAGAGACCACAGCTAAAATGATGCTTGGCCGCCGGGGTGAAGGGTCGCTCTGGCCCGGGGAAATCTCCTTACCGAAGTAGCCCGATTCCCCACTGAATTTCACTTCACCAAAACCAGCTGTTTGGTGACCGTTATCCCTGCGCCCTCAAAGCGAAGAAAATAGACACCGGCGGCGAGATGCGCCGCGCCCCAGTACTCTTTATACCGCCCGGCCTCGAAAAATTGTTCAACCAATGTCTCTATCCGCCTTCCTCTGATATCATAGACATCCAATCGCAGCGGTCCGGCGACTTTTACATCATATACAATCGTCGTGCTCCCGTAGAAGGGATTGGGACTTATGCGGCATTCGGCCACGCTCCCCGGCGCTCCGGGAGCCGATGCGGCGCCACCGCTAAAGGGCAGAAGGATGGAGGAGAACTCAAACGGCTCCTGAAGGATGCTGCTGCAGTTCGGAGAGACATAGGGTATCTCTCCCCCGGAACATGGGCCGTCCCTGTTGAGGGACCAGAAGGAAAGCATTCCGATATGCTGCGCCTGTGCAAAAGCCAGGAGTTCTTCGGCATCCTCCGGGTAAAACACCTCGGTTGTGACATCATTAAGACCGATCATCGGTGTGACGCCTATCATATGCCACAATTCCTCATCCGGTCTTGGGAACCCTGCATCGTTGTAGAGGCCTTGCAGCTGATAGAAGAGACTCGTTGCCGACTCTATTGCATACTCTCCCATTTGCCCGTTGGGATTCGGGGCGGGAACATCACCATAATTCATGGTCATGATATTGACTCCCGCAATCTCGACACCGTAATGGAGAGCTGATTCCAAGAGGTTCAATGCGTCAGGAAGCAGCCCCGTGGGCAACACCGGCAAAGTGAACCAAACGGAAAGCTCTCTCCCGCCGCCGGCGGCATACTCCTGAAGAGCGGCAATCGCTTGTGAGCGGCGCTCAACCGAGGGTTCATCGCCGATCCAAGTCCCTTCAATGTCGAAATCAATGCGCGTTAAATTGTAAGCGTCAATGACCTGCTGGTAGGCCTGCCGGAGGTCTTCGGAATTGCCGCAGGACAGGCCCAGTTCCGTATTGGCCGCTCCGCCGAATGAGACGACCACATCGCCGCCACGGTCGCGGATCGCACCGATCTCGGTTTGAAGATATCCGGCATCGACCGGATAGTAGGTGCCCCATGAGGGGGTGCAATCATCCGGCGCCGCCGCCACAACAAATCCCAGATTAAAGTACTTAATTCCAATCTCGTCGATGGCATTGATAAAATCAAAAGTCGGCCAGATGACGGCATCCACATAGGGGGAAAAGAGATGATGCGGCCATGAGACGGCGCTTAAAGGCTGAGGGCTGGCCGGGGAAGGGGAAGTCCACAAGCCCAAAGGAAGGCAAAGCCAAAGATTCAGGATGATGGTGTTTTTTGACATTCGCTCTTCTCCCTCCCACATTCCAAGGCTTATTGAAATTACAGTTTACGATATAATTCCTGATTTGACCAGCCCAAGAGGTTTATCATTGAACTCTCAAAATCGCAGGGTCATAATTTGTGCGGAAGGGGGAACGCTTATGAATCTCGTGAACGTGACCTGGGAAACCGAAGGCACCTTTTTCAGATGCCTGCATGACGAAAAGCCGGATGATCCCCGCGCTATCACGCTCCGGCGTCAATGGTTCGAGGCCCATAGAGACAGGGGTTTGCGGGCGAGGGTACTGATACTCGACTCAGGTGAAGTCGCCGGGTTATGCCAATATATGCCGATCGAAGCGACACATATGATCGGCAGGGATCTCTTCGCGATACTCTGTATATGGGTTCACGGATATGAACATCATATCGGTAACCGCCAGGGAAATGGATATGGGCGTTTCATTCTTAACGAGATTGAAAAGGATGCTTATACATCAGGGGCGGCCGGTGTCGCCGCCTGGGGCATGGATTTCCCCTATTGGAATCCCGTCTCGTTCTATGAGCATATGGGTTATTCACGCGTCGACAAAGATGGCATGGCCGTCCTTGTGTGGAAATCCTTTTCACCCAACGCGGTGCCACCGCAGTTTCTCAAAGAAATCGGCCAACCCCCGTCCGCTTATGACAAAGTCAACGTAACTGTCTTTTTTAACGCATGGTGTCTCGGCGCCTGTTCACAATGCCTGTCGGCCAGAGATGCCGTCGAAGGACTGGCGGATCTCGTGAATTATATCGAGATGGACACGTCGGATCCGGAAGTGCTGCATGCGTGGGGAATCTCAAACGGGATTTATATTGAGGGCAAACCCCATCGCCCCTATGAACCGCCCCTTACGAGCGAAGCCTTGCGGGATGACATTCTAAAGATTCATCTGGCGAAGAGGGGCGGTCGCTAAGGGCGGTCACCGAGCCAGGGCCGGGAAAGGCGGCCGAAGACGGCGCCCCATGGGTCTCGTTGACCGACCCGGAATACTACCCTAGACTGCTCCTCAGTCATTCCTCAAATATCTGAGGCGGCCAAATCAACCAGCGAGCAGGGAATAATGCGTAACTCGATACATATCACTATCCTACTCATCATCGCGCTGTGCCTTTTCTCTACAGAGGCGGGATCGCAGGAGAACGGAGCCGTTACCCCCGGAGATCCTTTTGCGGGCGAGGCGCCGCAAGAGACCGTCATCGAACCGGCGCCGACACCCTTCGCCGGACCCGGCGGGGGACTGGAGTCGGCCATCTCCTCTCAGACCTATCGCGTGGGACCGGGCGACCGTTTCACCATCAATATCTGGGGTCCTGAACCGACCGTTTATCATCTCCAGATCACGCTCGAAGGGAAGATCCTCATCCCGAAGGTGGGGGAACTTAATGTCAATGGACGACCATTGAGCGAGGCGCAGGCGCTGATAACAAATTTACTGCACAAGCATTTCCGTCAGGCTGATATTGACGTCTCACTAACCGGTCTTCGCCAATTCCAGGTCCATGTCCTCGGACAGGTCGCGCGCCCCGGCACTTATCTGGCCTCAGCCGTGGACCGGGTTTCCGCCGCCGTCAACTGGGCGGCCGGATTTGCGAAAAATGCAAGCCAGCGGAAAATTTTCGTGATGAACAGCGACTCGATCAGGGCGAAAGTCGACCTTTTTGCATTTTTCCAGCAGGGCGACCCTCAGTTCAACCCCTGTCTGCGTGACGGCGATATTGTTTATGTCCCCTTCTCCACCGGCCGGTTTACTGTTATGGGTTCGGTAAACAACCCCGGCGCGGTCGAGTTTCTCGAAAAGGATCTTTTCAGCACCGCTTTGCACTATGCCGGCGGTTTCACATCTGAAGCCTTCCTCGATACGATTGAAATCGCTCGATATCAAACGGCGACCGGGGAACCTGAGCGCTATTTTGCTTTGGCCGACGGGCGGATCGTCGCCGCCACCGAGCAGCATCACAGTGCCATGCCGAAGGTATTAGGCGCCTTCACCATCAACAATGCGATGCTTGAGACTGGCGCGCATCCCAAATACCCTGAATTTGAACTTCAATCGGATGACATAATTTTCGTCCGCTCTGTTCCCGAATATAGATTGAAACGCCTGGTGGAAGTCACCGGCGAGGTCGTGTATCCGGGCTTTTATGCCATCGATGAAGGTGAAACGCGCGTTTCGGATGTCATCGCAAGGGCCGGTGGATTGACATCCGACGCCTTTCTCTTTGAAGCGCAGCTCATTCGGCGCGAAGCGGTTCGCCTTGAAGATAAAGAGTTTGAGCGTCTCAAAGATGTCCCGCGATCCGACATGACCGATGATGAGTATGAATATTATAAATTGAAGTCGCGGGAAAACCCGGGATTGATGTTTGTTGATTTCCACAAAGTTCTAGCCGAAGGCGACAGCAAGCAGGATCTTCTGCTGCAGCGCGGTGACTATATTAATATCCCCACTAGAAAAAACTTCATCAGTGTTCTCGGCATGGTTCGTTCTCCGGGGAATATCATATTCGATAAGGATCTCAAACCGGCGGACTATATTAAGCGGGTCGGCGGCTATGCGGAAAACGCCGACACGGGCCGGGCTCGCGTTATAAAGGCCGGAAGCGGCGAATGGATATCGTTGAAGTCGGCAAAGCGGGTTGAGCCCGGGGATACAATTTGGATACCTGAGAAGCGGGATCGCAATTACTGGGTGACTTTCAAAGAGGCGCTCACCGTCACAACTCAGATCATTGCATTCTATCTCATCATTGATCAGGCTATCTCCAAATAGACCCGGTCATTTCCCGCCGTCTTTCTTCCGCATTAATTGAAGATAAAGATCGACATGTTGCTGTACCATTTTGGCGGATGCAAACATCACTTCCGCCCGCCTGCGGCCCAAATCCCCCATCCGCTTTTGCCGCTTGGGATCACCCAAAAGCGATTCCAATGCCTGCTCGATCTCAATGGGATCTCTCCCGTCCACAACAATCCCGGTTTCATCATGGACAACCACCTCGGCATTCCCGCCCACCCGCGAGCAAACAACCGGTATGCCCAGAAACATCGCTTCCACCAGGAAATTACTGCTTCCCTCCCGCTGCTGCGAGAGCAGCACCGCGACGTCAAAACGCGATATCCAGGGGGTCGCCGGATAGGCGACGCCGGGGAATAAAATGTTTTGTGAAAGGCCCTGGCGCCGGACGCGCTCCAGCAACGGCCCCCGGGCGGGCCCGTCGCCGATAAAAACGCAAGTTAGATTCGGCCGGCGGGAGATGAGCCGTTCCGCCGCATCTATCAATTGGGCGTGTCCCTTGTCGGCCTCGAAATTCGCAACCATTCCAATAACGGGGGCATCGTTCGGAATGCCCAGCGACTGAATCTCCATATTTGTCTGAAGCTCTGAGGAATCGATCCCATTATAAATAACATGCAGTATTGATGGAGCCAATCCCAGTTCTTCACCCCACCGCGCCCCGGCCATGGAATTGCAAACGACCGCGTCGCACCGGCGCATGAGCCATCGTTCCACCCCGGAGAGAAGGCGATACCGCAGATCAGTGCGGGTCGTTCCGCTGCTTCGCAGCGACCCCACGCGAATCGTGTTCCCCGCCAGCGCAGCGGCCCCGAGACCAAACACCGTGGCGGGTGACAAAAATGTATGAATGATATCTATGCGTTCGGTTTTAAGATACCGGTGGATCAGACGAAAGGCGCTAAGATCCCATTTGCCGATCCGCTTAAAGGGTACTATGGGAAGATCAAGGGACCGGACCCTGTCCAGAAGAGCCCCGCCCTCCTCCAAGATACCGAGTCGTGGATCAAAAAGCGGCCGGGGAATCCCCCGGAGAAGCTCATAGATCTGCCGTTCTGTTCCCCCAATCCCCATTCCCACGGCCAGAAAGAGGATCCGGACCGGACCGGCAGAGCGCGTTTTATGCATATCTTCTTATCCATCTCCCCACTAAGGTTCCCTGGAAACCTATCCGATGGAATCGCCCGCTACAAGATCAGGGGGCGGGATCGTCATGAACTCCGCTGATCCCTTATTCATTCTTCCCCCTTGACCCTTCAAAGAATCCCCTCGTACGATCGCATGGGACAGGCCAAAGCTTAAATATCAAGGAGCTGCTGATTTATGAATGAAACCGGTATGCCGACGGATGCTACATCGCCCACCCGCCCGCGATCGAGTTTGATACACCTAGCGGAGATTCTCTTTCGCTGGCGCAAGTTTATTTTAATTTTCACGGCATGCACGATCCTCTTCGCCATCGTCATCTCTTTTGCCGTCTCGCCGGTTTATCAGGCGGAAACCGTCATTTATCCGCAGGCTGATCCGGCGACAATGCTCATGGGCGGCGAGTCCTCTTCACAGTTGCAGTCACTTCTTGGTTTCCCGGGTGCGGGCACGGGATCCGAGCTTCTTCAGGCGGTGCTGAACAGCCGCAACCTCACCAAATCCGTTCTCGAAGTGCTCGGCAAAATTCCGCGGGATCCGGACAATGCCCTGGAGAGAAGAGAAGTTGAAGAAGCCATCGATGAACAACTTCAACGAATTGATATCAATGTTTTACAAACCGGTGCTGTAAGAATTCGATTCAGCGCTCCTGATGCCGGCACCGCCGCCCGAACGGCGAACCTCTATGTCAGCCACGCCGATTCCCTGCTTCGCCTCATCGGCCGGTCGCATGCCGGATCGATCCGGCAGTTTTTAGAGCAACGGATGGACGAAACCCAGGAAGAGCTACATGCGGCGCAAGACCGGTTATTGGAATTTCAAACGAAAAACAACGCCGTTAATTTGGATGCCCAGACTGAAGCCACGATGCGCGTTCTTTCTGAACTTCAAACAGAAACGTTAAAGCTTGAAGCGGAAATCGATATGAAGCGCCGCTTCTATGCCGACGACGCGATGGAAATCCGCGCCCTCGAGGCTCATCGAAACGCCCTACGGGAACGTATTACGAAATTGACCGGCCCCGCCGATTCGAAGGATTCCATGGAATCGTCGGAGGTCGGCGGGACACCCATGGTAATCGATCCGGCGGGATCGACAGGCATCCTATTGAACACGCAGTCGATTCCCGGACTGAGCGCGCGATTCGCACGGCTGCTATTGGATGCAGAGGTTCAGAAAGAGGTTCTCGTTTTCCTCAACGGAAAAGTCGAACAAGCGAAGCTGGATGAGGCCCGCAGCGTTCCCACCATCCAGGTTATCGACCGGGCCATGCCGCCATCCTGGAAGATCAAGCCTCGCCGAAAACTGATCGTTTTCGCGGGCGTCGTTCTCGGTTTTCTTGGGGCCTGCATTCTGGCTGTTCTGCTGCAAAGCTCTTCAGACTCACTGTCGCAGGAGGATAGATCCGTATTGTCGTCAATCCGCCGACAACTACCTTTCGGTGGTAAAAACCCAACACGGAGTTGAGGCTGAACCCGTGAAGGAACTTTCAACAAATGGCCTCGCGGACCTCGCCCCCGCGTTTTCGCCCGCAAAAACCGCTCTCATCGCTTTACCCGCGGCTTTCGTGTGCGGAGCTATCGCGGCACATGCGCCGGCTATGGCCATCCTCCTTCCCATCGGCCTGATCCTTTTTATTTATGGCGTCCGCTATCCGATCCGCTTTTTCGCCGGCTATCTTTTTTATTGCAGTGTTGAACTCTTTCTCACGAACAAGCTGCTCGGCAACAGCGCCATGATGGCCCGGCTGAGCAGCGAGGCTCTCTTGCTCGGGGTCTCCGCCGCCGTCTTACTGAATATCTTTATTCAACGCGGCCGTCTTCACCGCACTCCGGCCGACATCCCCTTCTTCGCCTTTGTTTTTGTTTGTTTATTCTCCGCCTTCATGAACGGGATCGGGGTGACGCCGGTAGCTCTCGGCATGCGAATCTATCTGCGTTACGCGATCCCGTTTTATGCCCTGATTCAACTTCAGCCGAGCCGGGATGAGCTTCGCCCCATTCTATATGCCATTCTCTGGGCTTTCGGCATACAGGTCGGCGTCGGCCTCTTAGAAGCGCTCGCCCCCGCCATACTCAAACCCGTCTTCCTCGCCCGCAGCGAATCAGCCATGCTGGGGTTGACCATTGCCAAAGGACAAACATTCACCCGCACGGATCTCCACACCGCCATCTTCGGCACGCTTGAGAATTATAATAATTACGGAGCTTTTCTCGCTCTTACGATTCCGGTCATTTTCTTGATTTGTAAATTCAAAGTTGTTCGCAGCGGCCGGATACTGTTGCCGGCGCTGCTGGTCTTCGCCGTCATCGCCCTTGTCCTAACGGGATCCCGCTCCTCAATGATCGCCTTTTCCATGGGATCAATGATCATCTTCTGGAAAATGAAACGCCGGTGGGCGGTCGCCGTTCTTCTGATCGGCGTCCTCATGCTCGGCGCCATGGCGCTTTCGACGATCAACGCCAACCGCGGTTTGGCGCTTCAGGAGCACGAGATTTACAGCGACAGTCTGATGGACCGCTGGTTCCTCGTTCTCCAACCCGGCCAGCTTGACTCATCGCCCTACCGGAATTTCAGACTCTATCTTTGGCAGCATATTGGGAAGTATATCCTTCTGCGATCCCCCTTCTTTGGCCTTGGTATCGGCACGTTCGGGTCTCTCTATTCGACTCAGATGTTTTCGGGTCTTTACGAAGATTTGAATATCCATGCCCGCCATGTTCAACATTTCATCGGCGATTCAAATTGGATCACGATATACGCCCAAACAGGTCTTCTGGGGCTTCTCTCGTACTTCGGCATCTTTATCCGTTTTGGACGCCGCAAGAAGCCCGGCAGTGATCAGCGCGCTCATCCCATGCACAAAATGTTTCAGTTATTGATGCCGGTTTTCCTAACAACCTTTCTCATCGTCGCCATTTTCGGCCCCTATTTTGAAGCCCGCACCACATCGCTGTTACTATGGATTGTCGCCGCAATGAATATCGCGGTCTTCCATGGCAAGCTGGTGGATGAAATGGAGCCTTCCTCTTGAAAATAATTATCGCAAACAACCGCTATTTTGTATCAGGCGGGCCCGAGCGATATCTTTTCTCTGTTAAACAATTGCTGGCCGATAGAGGACACGAAGTCATTCCCTTTTCGGTCAACTACTCAAAAACCGAACCGACCCCCTACCAATCCTATTTTGTCGATCCGCCGGCCGGCCCTGAACAGGTTTATTATGGGGACATCAAACCGATGACGCCCCGCAGGATAATGACCCTGCTGTCCCGTTCGTTCTATTCGCTCAGCTCCCGTAATGCGATGATTCGCCTCATCCGGCACACAAATGCCGATATTGTCTATATTCTTCACTGTTCAAATTTTCTCTCCCCCTCTATTATAGACGGCGCCCACCATTGCGGCGTTCCTGTCGTCACGCGGCTGTCCGATTTCCATCTCTTTGCGCCTTGTTATCTCTTCTTGCGGGATGGAGAACCGTGCGAACTGTGCGCCTATGGCGACTTCTACAATGCTCTCCGTTACAAATGCCTTCAAAATTCGATTTCCGTCTCGTTGGCCAGAGTCGGCGCCATGCTGTTTCACCGGCTCATCGGACTGCAGTCGCGGGTCAGCGCCTATGCCGCCCCCTCTGAATATTTAAGAGCCAAGGTCGTTCAACTTGGTTTACCCGGAAACAAAGTTCATCTTTTACCGAGTTTTGTACAGATGACCCCCAACGAGCATGAAACATCAGAGAAAGCACCGGACGGCTTGGGTGATTTTGTTTACTTCGGCCGGCTGAGCCCCGAGAAGGGTCTGGATATTCTTCTCAAAGCCTATGCCTTGTTTCTTCGGAAGACGCCGGAGCCCATCGAGAATCAACCCCGCCTGGTCCTCGCCGGCTGGGAGACCGATGAGTCGGAAAGGCTCCAGCGGACAATCCCGCCGGAGATCCAGGACAATGTTCGCTTCGCCGGCGCTCTCGAGGGCGACGCGCTGCGGCGGCTCGTCGGAAGGGCCCGGGCGACCATCCTGCCGAGTCTTTGCTATGAGAACAGCCCGATGGCCCTGCTCGAGTCGATGTCCTGGGGAACGCCGGTGATTGCCTCCCGGATCGGATCGCTCCCCGAGGTCATCCGACACGAGGAAACCGGTCTTCTCGTTGAGCCAGGCTCTCCTACCGATCTGGCCCAGGCGCTGGCGCGGGCGGCCGGCGACCCCGGCCTGATCGCGAAGATGTCGCTCCAAGCACAGCAAGAGGCTTTCTCTCGTTTCGGAGCTGATCTACACTACGACAGGCTTCTTAAGATATTCGGGATGGCTGTGGAAACTCGCTGAGGGGGAAGCATGGCGCGCGTACTAGTCACTGGGGCGAGGGGCATGTTGGGTGGAGATCTTTGTCCGATCTGGAGGAGTTTCGGGTATGAAGTCCTCGAAACCGATATCGAGGATCTGGATGTTCGGAATCAGGAGAAGGTGCGCTCCGTATTTGAGACCTTTCAGCCGGATATCCTTCTTCATCTCGCCGCCGAGACCGATGTCGATGGATGTGAATTGCGGCCCGACGAAACCTATCAAACGAATACGCTCGGCACCCGGTACCTCGCCATGGCTTGCCGCGATTCACAGGCGCGGATGGTTTATATCAGCACGGCGAGTGTCTTCTCGGGGAAAAAGCCGACGCCCTATACCGAGTTTGATATCCCCGATCCTTTGAGCGCCTACTCGGGTTCGAAGCTCGCCGGCGAGAAGATTGTGCAGAATCTCGTTGTTGATCACTATATCTGCCGGGCCGGGTGGATGTTCGGCGGTGGAGCCGCCGACAAGAAGTTCGTCGCGAAGATTATGGAGCTTGCCCGTTCGCGTCCGGAGCTCAAGGTCGTTAACGACAAGTTTGGAACGCCGACCTATACAAAAGATTTCGCCGCGGCTCTTCATACGGTGATTCAGCGCGCGGTGCCCGGTATCTATCACCTCGCCAATGAAGGCACCGCCTCCCGCTTTGAAATTGCACAGGCCATTCTCAAGATTGGCAACATCACAACGTGCAAGTTGATTCCCGTCTCGTCGGCCCACTTCCCGCTTGCCGCGGCGCGTCCGCGTATGGAAGCGATTGAGAATCTCATGTTAAAGCTTCTTGGACTGCCCAGCCAGCCCTATTGGCGTGAGGCTCTTGAGCGGTATATTCATGAGCGTCTCTCTTGAACAGAAGGAAGCAAGGAAGGTTTCCGCCGATCGAGAGCTGCCGGCCGGGGCCGCTGCCGTGACACACAAAATCCAAGAAAAACCCAAACGCAGCTTGCGGATCGCCATGGCGGGCATCCGGGGCCTACCACCCCGTTATGGCGGAAGCGAAACCTGCGTCGACGAATTGGGCCGATTTCTGCATTCCTGGGATCACGCGGTTACCGTCTACAGCCGGATATACAAAGGGGATCACGCTGCGCGGCCTGATTCCTACCACAACATGAAGCTTGTTTATTTTCATTCGTTGAAGCAAAAGAACCTTGATACCCCTTTCCATTCTTTGCTTGTCAGCCTGCATCTCCTTTTCAAGGGCACCCAGGATGTCGTTCATTTTCACGGTGTCGGGAATAGTCTCTTTCTGCCCTTTTTCCGCCTCTCCCCCGTAGCCACCGTCGTTACGGTCGACGGGCGCGACTGGGATCGCGGGAAATGGGGCTTCCTGGCCCGGAAAATCTTAAAACTCTCGGCAAAAATGGCCGTTCGTTTCGCCGACGGCATCATTACAGACACGCCGGAAGCTCAAAAGCTCTACCGTGAGGAGTTCAACCGCGAAACAACCTATATCCCTTACGGCGCCCACACTGAAACGATTGAAACCCAAGTGGCGCTGGAGAAGTGGGGCCTGAAACCCGGCCGGTATATTCTCTTTGTGGGCCGCTTTATTCCGGAGAAGGGTATTCAGTATCTTGTCGATGCTTATAACGGGCTCGAAACGGACTTCCCTCTCGTCCTCGTCGGTGGAAATGAATATGACCTCGCCTTTGTTCAAAAGTTAAAGAATTTTGCAAGACCCGGCATCATCTTTCCCGGATTTGTCTTCGGACGGCCATTTGAGGAATTATTGCAACACTGTGCCCTCTATGTACAACCCTCGGATGTCGAGGGGACTTCTCCGGTTCTGTTGAATGCCATGGCTCTGGGCCGCTGCGTTATTGTCAGCGGCATCAAAGAAAACCTTGACGTTGTTGAGAAAACCGCTCTCTCTTTCTCTCCCGGATCAAGCGGGCATCTTGCTGAAATCATGAAACAAGCCCTTAATGATGAAGGACTCCGGAAGGATCTCGGCCGCATGGCCCAAGATCGTGTTCGGGTGGTCTATAGCTGGGAAACGGTTTCTAAATCCCACCTCGAGGCCTACTATGCCGCCCTGGAGGTGAAAAGAGGCGGGGCGCGTCCCGATGTTGCCACATAGAATTTCCGAGTTTTATATCCGTACGATTCAAAGCCGGAAGGAGCAGCCGATCTATGCGGCACTGAATGAACTCCGCACTCAATGGTTTTGGGATCGCAGAAAAATCGATCAATTCAAACTCGAGAGACTCAACCGGCTCCTGAAACATGCAGCGGAAGCCGTGCCGTATTACAAAACCCTATTTCAAGAGCATCGCGTCAGATTACCCCTGGCAAGCCTGGAGGACCTCTCCAGGATCCCCCCCCTTCTTCGCGACAATATCCGCTCGGCCGGCGATTCGATCCTGGCGACAAATCTGCCGGCATCCTCCTTTTTAAAAAGGAAAACGGGCGGGTCGACCGCCGAACCGCTCGTCGTTTATCAAACACCGGAATACCGGGTCTGGTCCGAGGCAAGCGTGCGTTTCAGCCGCGAGCTGACCGGTTATACCCCCGGGCGGAGCCAAATGTTTGTTTGGGGCGCCCCCGGGGATCTTGCCCAGCGTTCTTCTTTCCGGGCCCGCGCCCGGGAGACTTTGATGAATTCGAAGGTTGTCGATGCTTTTCATATCGGCGCGAGCGAAGTCATCCGGACGCTGGATTGGATGGAGCGGGCTCATCCACATTTTCTTTGGGCCTATGCCGGCGCCGCGACTCAATTGGCCAGAGCCGCCCTTGTATCAAAGCCCGGCCTATTTCTCACAGCGGCACAGATCACCGCAGAGGTTCTAACGCCGCAGGCCCGCCGTCTGATTTCAGAGGCATTCCACTGCCCGGTCTTCGAGCGGTACGGGAGCCGGGAGGTCTCGGTTGTCTCGGCGGAGTGCGATCAACACGAGGGAATGCATATTCTCGAAACATTAAACCATGTCGAGATCGTCGATGGTGAAGGCCGGCCCGCGCCGGAGGGTACGGCGGGCCGCATCCTTGTGACGAATCTCACAAATGACGCCCTTCCCCACATCCGCTATGAAATCGGCGACCTCGGAACAATGTCTGTGGCGCCCTGTTCCTGCGGATGCAAAACCAACCGTCTCTCCGCCATCCATGGACGCATCTGTGACGGAATCGCAACGCCCGACGGCCAATGGATTCACGGTTACTTCTTCCTTGAAATGATGCTTCATGTTCAAGGAGTCGAAAAGCTCCGGCTTATACAAGAACAGGATGGATGGTCTATTCGGATCGAACTCATCACAGGACCAACCGCCGATCGTCCCGCCATTGAGACCGGTCTCACCGAACTGATTCACCGGAAGGGGCACCAAAAATTCATGATCACCTTCGCCTATCCGGAGAGAATGGACCCCTCGGCCTCAGGCAAAATGGAATTTATACAGAGTCATTACCGGTCTGAAGGAAATCCTCTCGGTCCGCCCTCGCCGGGGCCGCGGTCATGAGCGCCGCTTCTGCTCGCATGACACCTATCCGCACAACACCCGTTCATATAACAATGGTGACCGGGGGACCGTTCCCCGCGCTGGGTGGAGCTGAAATCCAGGCCCTTCGCCTGGCAAAAGCCCTGAAAGAGTCCGGGTATCAAATTGAAATAATGTGCCTCAATGCCGCCGGCGCACAAAAGAGAAATGAATTCGTGGATTCAATCCCGGTTCATCGTGTCGGCGTCTTCACCTTTTCGACGCCGGGAGGAAAACACCGATTAGGTTCTCTCTCCTCCTTTCCCGCTGTTTTCACAACAATGCTTCGCCGGAAACCGCGGCCACATCTTATACACCTGCATCTACTCACCCGGGCGACACTCGCCGCTGCGCTGGCCGGCCGTTTTATGGGAATCCCCGTGATCGCCAAGCTCGGCAACAGCGGCCGGCGATTTGACTTCCGGCAGATCCGCGAAACCTACTTCGAAGGAGCTCTCCTCGCTTACCTCTTCAAGCAATCCATCTCGGCCTTTATCGCTCCAAGCTCCGCTGTGTCTGCGGATCTATTGAATGAAGGTATTAAAGTGAAGGATATTGTCTCGATCCCCAATGGCGTGGATCTTGAGTATTTCTCAAGGGAAGCGGCCGCTCCTTCGGAAGCGCCGCCGGGCTTCACCTTTGTCTACACAGGAACCCTGAAAAAGAAAAAGAATTTGCACATTCTTATCGAGGCTTTCGCCAAGGCGCAGGCCGATGCCGGCGGGCGACTCAACCTCATCATTGTTGGAGACGGACCCGAGCGCCGGACTCTTGAAACCCTCGCCGCAGAACACCATCTCACCGGCCGAATCACTTTTGCCGGCGGCCATCAGGATGTCCGGCCATGGCTTTCCCTGGCGGATGCCTTTGTCTTGCCGTCGGAAGCGGAAGGCCTGCCGAATGCCCTCATGGAGGCGATGGCTTTCTCTCTTCCGGCCATCGCCACGGGTGTCGGAGGTTCGCTCGAATTGATAGATCCCGCCAGGAGTTCCTTCGCCTCTCCGCCGGGCCGATTCTATGAAGCCCGGCACGGCATTCTCGTCACACCGGGTGATATCCAAGGGCTGGCCGGCGCCTTGACAAAAATGGCGGAGAACGCGGAAAGGAATCGAGTTTTGGGGGAATCCGCCCGCAGGCATATCGAAGAAAATTATACTCTCACCAATATTGCGAAGAAGTATGAGGAATTGTATCAGTCGCTAATCTAAACGCAGCCAGCTTCTGATGCCGCCCAAAGGCCCGCGCCAACCCAGCCAGATCACCGTCAGAAAAACCGCCGCACCCAGGATCAATCCAACGATCAATGCCGGCAGGAATGCGAGGCCGCCGGCCACCCCGCGCACGGCAAGAAACATCCCAAGGGAAGCAAGAGCGGGCCAGATATAAGCGGCCGGTGAAGGTTTCAATCCGGCCTTGCGGTTTAGAACAAATATCAAATAAGCAAAACCAAGCAGGAATCCGCCGGTTTGCGCCCAGGCGATTCCAACCAGGCCGAGCAGGGGTGCGAAGGCGGCATAGAGGAGTATTGTTGAAACGGAAATAACAATCTCTTGGCCGACAATAAACCGGGGAGGCGCCAGCTGAAGAACAAAACCTCTTTGAAATTGTGTCATCCCAAACACAGCGGCGGCCACTCCGAGGGCCGCAAGAATCGGGCCCGCATCCGTGTATTTTTCCCCGCCATAAGCGACCACAAGCCAGGGCGCTAATGCGCTGAGCCCCAGACCGACCGCGGCGACAAAGCCGGTCACGACATGGCTGGTTTTATAGTAGAAGCGCTTCAATCGATCTCCCCCCTGATCCCGCAATTCGGCGATCCGTGGAAGAATCGGCTGATTCATCGCCTCAATGAGAACCAGGGCGTAGCTCACTAATTTCTTCGCCACAAAGAACTCGGCGAGAGCCGATGGATCGAAAAAGACGGCGATAACCGTTTGATCAAGCTGCATATAGGTGGAGCGGAGAATATTGTGCAACCAGTACATCCGGCTTCGTGGAAACAAAGAAGCCAGCGGTTGCGGAGCCCCGAATATAAAATCCCTGACCGAATAGGCCATCATGATTATGCCCAGAATCGTTCCCGCCAAAAAACCGATGAAATATCCCCACAATCCCATTGTGAGGAAGAGCGTTACAGCCAGGACTCTTTGAACCGTTTGGGTTGTAAAAAAGATCCAGCTGCTGGGCTTGAAGCGTTGAAGCGCCGTGTGCGCCAATCTCAATCCATCCAACACGACCATGAGATAAGCCGTAACAATGACAAGACGGATATGCGCAAGATAGTCACCGGTATCAAGAATGAGCTTTGACACCGGCGCAGCCAGAAACTCCAGAATAAGGCAACCTATGCCCCCAACGATAACTCGATAAAATATTTGACTGCTGACAAGGCGGCGGGCGGTCTCCTCATCGTCTCGGGCCAGAAGGCCGGGAACCTCGCGGATACAGAGTGTCGGCAATCCAAATCCGCAGAAGATGGGAAACCAACTCGCCAGGATCTGCAGTGACGCAAAGAGGGCCATCTCTTCTTTTGTTAGGATTCTTGCAATATAGGCCATAAAGGCGAAGGAAACCAAAGCAACAGCCACCCGTGATCCGGCGATGTGACCCGATGAGACGAGAAGGTTTGGGCGGGGCTTCATCTGGTTTCGGTCCCTTTGGTCCTTTTTCCCGAAATGGGGTTCATGGGATCTCAACGAAAGGTCTTACGTCGGCTGATCTTAGACGACCGGCTTGACAGTTCCCACCCGTGTGGGACAACATGGCGTCAGTCACAATGCTTCCTGGTGCTTCGGTGATCGTCTCACATCACCGGGCAAAAGGGAAAACGGACAAAAGCCGTTGCGGGCCCGCCGCTGTAGTCGGGGACCGGTTCCGTACGATGCCACTTTCGCAATGCCATAGCGCAAAGGCGATGGGAAGGCACGGAAACCGGGTCGATCCGAGAGCCAGAAGACCTGCCGGGAAGCGATCCAGAATCATTCCTTTCGTGGAGCGGAGGAAATGTGATCCGATCGATCCCGCTTGCCGCCTTCTTGGCCCTAACGCTGATGGCGCCCACCCTTCAATCTCCTTTGGCCCAATGCTTTTGGCCGGAGGTCGTCGATACCATTCGGGTCGAGGGCCGGCGCCCGACAGTGGTCGAGCGCCTGGAGAGCCGCTCTGGTTTTACAACGGTCATTCCCCTTGGAAGCGGGGTGCCCGCGAGCCGGGATCTCTCCGATTTACTGGATCGCACCGCCGGGACTCACATCCACCGCTACGGCGGACTCGGCTCTTTCTCGCTCGCCAGCATCCGTGGAAGCGCGCCGGGGCAAGTCACCCTTTGCCTCGACGGCGTTCCCATCTCAGCGTCGGGCAACGGGTTCGTCAACCTCGCGCTGTTGCCCATCGGCCACCTCGCCCGGGCCGAGATTTACCGCGGTTCGCAAACACAATCGTTCGGCGGGCCTCCCGCGGCGGGGGTCATCAACCTTGTCACACCCAGTGATTTGCAGATCCCCTTTCAGCTCGCTGTGGCGGCGGGAAATTACAATACGCAATCGGTGCTGGGGCAGTGGGGCGGCGATCTCGGATCGTTTAAGACTTTCCTCTCCGGGCAATACCGGCGGAGCGACGGTGATTTCGAATACCTCTCCGGCAACGGTACAATGTTAAACTCCGATGATGACCATCTCGAAAAGCGGAGGAATAACGATTTCGAAGAATCATCCCTGCTATGGAAGATAACCCGGGGGCACCGCCGAAAGCTCCTCGCCAGTTATACGGGCCGTCTCACCATACGGGAAAACGGCGTTCCGGGTCATAAGGACCTCCAGACGGAACACGTTCGATATCGCAGCGATCAAACCCGCCATCAGGCCAATTTCCATATCCGCCCCGATCTTCCCTTCTCCCCGTGGTTCGATCTTTCCGCACATCTCGAGCGTATTCGCGACCGGTACAGCAATGTCGAGGGAGAGATCGGTCTCGGGAAATCCAAGACCGATGACCGGACGCGGGAGGAGGGATACCGGGTAAGCTTCAGCACACCGTCGCTTCCCTGCCGCCAGGAACCGAAGTTCTTTTTTGAGGCTCGCACCGAACGCTGGACCCCAAATGATTTGTTAAAGGATACATCAGGCTTTACGCGCACGCGCCGGCATCGCACGGCGGCCCTGGAAGACCGCATCGTTTTCGGGCGTTGGACTCTCGAGGCGGCCTATCGCTGGACGCGCGCCGCTGACAACTACGGCGGTCCGGTTGTCTGGGGACGCCCACCGAGCGCTGCGCCGGAGCGGGTTCACCGGCACGAAGGCCCCGCCTACGGCCTGCGGTTCGATCTTGGCTGGAACTGCGTCGCGAAGGCCAACCGCGGCACGATTGTCCGATTCCCCACCTTCCCAGAGCTCTTCGGCTCCAATGGCCTGCAAGACGGCAATCCAAAACTCAAGCCGGAGAGCGGTCTTCAATGGGACGCCGGACTTCAATATCTCCCGGAGTATCCGTTCCGGCTGGAAAGCGCCTATTTTGAAAGAATCGTTGAAGACCAGATTTATCTTCTACAAAACAGCCAGCGAACGGTGAAAGCCGACAATCTTGACCGGGCATGGGTTCGTGGCGTTGAATCCTCGGCCTTCTGGGCCGGCAGGCTTCCGGGCCGGGTTTGGTTCGAGTTGCTGGCGAACCACACCTGGCAGGAGGCGACCGATATCGGCCATAGCCGGACCTATCACGGCAAACGCATTCCGAATCTGCCGCGGAATGAGGAATATATTTCAACCGCCCTCCACCGTGATGGATGGGGGCTTCGATGGGAAGTTATGGCCAAGTCATTGAGCTATTGGCATCGGTACAACAAATCGGAGCAAAAAACACCAGCATATACAATTCACGATTTCACTATCGAACGGACTTTAGGATCCGGGCAATGGAAAATTCGAACCGTCGTCAGCAATGTGATGGATAGGCGGGTGGAAGATATCGATGGGTACCCCCTGCCCGGCCGCCATTTCATCGTGGAATTCATTATGACGCCTGGAAACCCAGCACACTAAATCCACACACAAATCTTAACCGCCGCGGCGGAGGTCAAACGATGAACACACCCAAATCCATCATTGGCTTGCTCTTTCTTATCTCTCTCGCCCTGGGATCCTCCACGGCGGACGGCGCTGACCTGGTTCTGGCCGTAACGACGGATTTCAGTTCGAGCGGCTCCTTATCCACTCTGAGCGTCCAGGCGCCGTGGATCTCAGACAATGATGTCGCCACAATTCACTCCGATGCCGTAGCCCGTGTTCATGACAGGATGATCTATGTCGTCAACCGTCTGGTGGCGGACAATATCCAGGTTATCAACCCTGATGCCGATTTTGCGACAGTACAGCAATTCTCGGTAGGGGCCGCCAGCGATCCTCAGGATATTGCCGTTATCTCCGAAACCCGCGCTTACGTTTCCCGGCACAATTCCAATCTTCTGCTGGAGGTGAATCCCGTGACCGGTGAGCACCTTGGAACGATTTCTCTCCTCGAGTTCGCCGATCCCGACGGCCTGTGCGAAATGCACCGGATGCATATCGATGGGAATTATCTTTATGTACAAATACAAAGATTGAACCGAAATGCAAATTGGGTTCCGGTGCCTCCATCCTTGCTCGCCGTCATTGATTTGAATACAAGGCAGCTTGTCGATGTCGATCCCGGTGAGCCTGGAATGCAGGGAATCACCCTGGCCGGCCTCAATCCAATCGCTCCGATGCAGATCGATCCCGTTTCGGGTTGCCTGCTCGTCCCCGAGGCGGGGCGGTATACCGTGATCGATGCCGGCGGTATTGAGGCGGTTGATCTCAGCACCTGGGAATCGACCGGTTTCGTGACGACCGAGGCGCAACTCGGCGGGGACCTTCTGGATTTCGCCCTCTGGTCATCCACAAAGGCCTACGCCCTCATCTCAACCGCGTCCTTTAACACACTCCTTCTCTCGTTTAATCCCCTCACCGGAGATCTCATCGAAACAATGTACAATCCAGGCGGCTATCTGCTCCACGATCTTCTTACATACGCCGGCGGCTATCTCTATCTCGCCGATCGCGACTACGTCACACCCGGCGTTAGGGTCTTTGATACAACGACGGATCAACTTATCGCCGGCCCGATCGACACCGGCCTGCCGCCCTTTGAGCTGCTCCTCCTTCCGGATCCCTCGTCGCATCTCCCCGAACCCTCTTCTCAGGCGGAGGGGATCGGCCGCGCCTGCCCCAATCCCTCCGGGGGGGGCGTCCGGATCCACCTCCAATCGCCGGCCGGCGAACCTTTGGCCGCGGAAGTTTACGATGTTTTCGGCCGGCGGATTCGCGCCATTGCGGTCCCGGCGTCGCGCTCCGACATCGTGTGGGATGGCTTCGATCAATCGGGACGCTGTGTTCCGGCCGGTGTTTATCACCTTCGCCTATCGGCGGGAAAGCGATTACTGGACACACAATCGATCCGCATCGTGCGTTGATAAGGCCCAACTCCCGGACCCGGGCCGCCATTTGATCCTTTCCGTCGCCCAAGGCCCCTGTGGTATAGTCAGGGCATCGGTCTCTCTTACCGCAGAGGAGGCGGATGGTCGATGCCACCCCTTCATCACAACGCCCGCCGTCACGACCCGGCGCCTTGTCTTGTCGTCTTGATGATGCTTCTCTTTACGATGGCCGTACCCCACCGATTGCTAGCGGATGCTCCCGCCGGCGACAAAACCACACCCGATTCAAGCTGCCTGCAAAACAACCCCTCCGAATGGCGCTGGCTGGAACCCGGGTTGGAGCTGGGCTGCTACAATGCTCCCGGCGCGGAAGGATCAAGGAAGCCGGATATCCACATTCTTCGGATCGACCCCGATCACTTTGATTTTGTTTTGTTAAACTCGTCGGCGCCCGGACAAGGAAAGAGGTTCACGGCGAAGGAGTGGTGCCGGAAGGAAAACCTCGTCGCCGCGACCAATACCAGCATGTATCAGGAGGACTGCCGAACCAGCGTCTCTTATATGAGAAGCCCTGTGCATACAAACAATTCATATATTTCCAAGGACAAGGCGATTCTTGCCTTTGACCGCCGGGACAGCGCTTTGCCGAAAGTGTGTATCATCGATCGGGATTGCGACGATTTTCATTATATGAAGGAACTCTATGGCACGCTGATACAGAGTATTCGGATGATTTCCTGCCAGGGAAATAATGTTTGGGAGAAACAACAAAAAAAATGGAGCGCCGCGATCATCGGCATCGATAAGAACGGCCGGGTCTTGTTTATCCATGTTCGCAAACCGTTCCCCATGCACGATCTCATCAACATCCTCATGGAGCTCCCTCTTGATTTGAAAAATGCGATGTATGTCGAAGGCGGTCCCGAGTCACAGCTCTTTGTCCAAGCGGGCGATATAGAATGCGAATTTATGGGGAGCTATGAGACGGGATTTCTCGAGAGCGACGCCAATTTTTCCGCCTGGCCTATCCCTAATGTCGTCGGTATCCGCCGCATCGGCGGCGACGAGAACCGCTGAAGACGGCTGGGCATTCCGGCATCACAATCCCTGTGTATTTCTATCGATATAAAGATCCGACGACTCCGATTCATTGAGGGGGAAATCGTTGAGGTTTTTAGAAAATGCCGCATTGAGGAAGGAATCCACCCACCAAAAGACATTTGTTCTTCGGATGGTGTCCCGCATTTTGCGCATCCGCAAGCGCCGTTCCTCACGGCTCATCATAAACGCGCGATGGATGGCGTCGGCCACCCCGTCATAATCAAGGGGGTTCACAAGAATGGCGCCGCGGTGGAGCTGTGAAGCGGCGCCGGCGAATTCGCTGAGAATCAAAACCCCCTTCTCTTCCACATCGCAGGCGCAATACTCCTTGGCCACCAGATTCATACCGTCTTTCAGAGGCGTGATGAGGCCGATTTCAGCTACCCGGTAATGTGCAATCAGTCCTTCCCGCTCCAAATGGCGGTATAGATAGTGGATGGGCACCCAGCCCGGCTTTGTAAACTCTCCGTTTATTTCACTGACCGATCTTTCGATCCGAGTCTTGAGTTTTTGATACCGCGGAACTTCTTCGCGGCTCGGCACAACAATCAGGACCAGTGTGACCCTTCCGTGGAGCTCCGGATACCGCATCAAAGCACGGCGGAATCCTTCCAGCCGCTCGGGTATTCCCTTTGTATAATCCAAGCGATCGACACTGAGAATGATTTGCCGGTCGGGCAGGGCCTCATGGAGATACCAGCCCCGATCGGAAACCTCAGGTGATTCGGCCACGCCGGCGAACTCATTGTAATCGATTCCGATGGGAAAAACCCCAATCCGGACTTCCCGGTCGTGATAACGCGCAGAAACCACCGGGCCGCGTCCGTGGGCCCTCGCTTCAGGAATCAGATGGCGAAGGCATTGTAAAAAATTACGCCGATCCCGCATTGTTTGAAAGCCAACGAGGTCATATTCAAGCAGAGCTTGTAGAACCTGGAACCGCCAGGGAAGTTTTAAAAAAATATCGATCGGCGGAAAAGGAATATGCAAAAAGAATCCAATCCGGTTGCTTATATCCTTCGCCCTCAGTGAGTTCGCCAGGTGCATCAGATGATAATCGTGAACCCAAATATAGTCATTTTCCGAACAACCGGCGGCGACAACCTTCGTGAATTTCCTGTTTACATCAAGATAGTTATGCCAATACTCCGGCATGAAATTGCAATTCGTTTGAAGATCGTGAAAGAGGGGCCACACAATCTCGTTTGAGAATCCGTGATAGAAATCATGAACGTCGTCTTCGGTCAGATAAACAGGGCGCAATCGATACCCGACTTCAAGTGATGCGGAACCCAGCGTTTCCTCGAGATCCATCTGTCCCGCCGTTCCCGGCCAACCGACCCAAAGACCGCCACGGTTGCGGAGCACAGGAGCGAGTGCGGTAACCAATCCGCCGCTGGCCGGGCGGACCGCCCATTCATCCCCGCTTCCAATCAGGCTGACAGGGAGCCGGTTGGAAACAACAACCAGGCGCACATCATGGTTAGTCACTTTAGTCCTCCCACATCATTATGTTCGTTCGGGAGATCAGGACGGTCTTTGCAAATCATGCACCACTTTCGAAGAAAGGCTATCAGATCATCCGGCGGTCTCAACCATATCTGCGCCGCGGTCGGCCTTCTTTCCGGGCGGATCAAAATACCCAGCCCGCGGGCTTTCACCGCGCGGAAGGCCTCTTCATCGGTGGCGTCATCCCCCAGATAGGCAACCGCCGCGGCATCCTCTTCCTCTTTAATAATCGTTCGCACGGCATCGCCTTTGGTTCTGCCGGGATGCCGCAATTCGATACCGCCGTCAAAGAGATGAATGTACAATTTGCCCTCGGCGGCGATCTCGGGCCAATCCGCCTCGGCGTTCCTGCGAATCCTGGCTTCACGCTCAGGAGTAAGACCTCTCCAATGAAGGGCCATACAGCCCGGCTTTTGCTCACAATGTTCAGTTAAGCCCTTTTGTTCGATCCATAACGCCGCTTGTTCGAGGGCCACCATAGCGCTTTGATCGATCGGATGGAGTTCCCGCCGGCCGTTCGAAATGCGCCGCTCCAAGCCATGGGAGCCCCAAATCTCCGGCGGCGGATCCATCCCCAAAAGCGGCAGCAGATCATCCACCGCGCGCCCGCTGATGATAACCAGCCGGCACGACGGTTCATTTTGAATGGAGGTCAGCAGACGTGTCACTTCCGGATAAGGGCAGGCCTTGTCTCTCTCGGTCTGGAAGGGGGCCAATGTCCCATCATAATCCAACAGCAAGATCCGGCGCGGCGCCCTTGTCAGCGTGCGCCAGAAAGAGTTAAGAAGAGCCTCACCAGGCTCTGAATTCATGCCACCCCCAACTCGATTCGGTCCTCAGTCAGATGCAGGACGGAGTGCATAAGAGAAAGATAATCCCCCAAATGTCTTGTGAGCAGGAAGTTTTCACGCACTAACTCTTTCGCTTTGTACCCAATCTTCTCCATCAATCCGCGGTGGTGCAGCAGAAACCGAATCCGCAGCGCCGCCCCTTCAGGGGTGCGAACCAAATAGCCGGTCCTGTGGTTAACAATCTGAAGCCGGATTCCACCCACATCCCCGCCGATCACCGGTTTACCTTTCCACAGGGCCTCCGTCACGGTAAGACCAAATCCCTCTCGCAAGGATTTTTGTAACACAATATCCGAGGCCCGTTGAAATGCATTGATGGTTCGATGCGCATCCGGCGGCAGGCTGATGATATGAATATTGGGGTCGCCATTGGCTGCATGCTGGACTTCTTCAAGGACGACAGCGCCCTCGGGGTCATCGGATGCGGTCCCCCCCACCAGAGCGAGCTGGACCGGTGTCATTTCCTTCACGATTTTGTAGGCTTCAATAACGCCCAATGGGTCTTTGAAACGATCAAAACGTGAAACCTGAAGCAATAATGGTATGTTTGGATCGATCCCGAAACGGGGAAAAATATCGCGGACCTCATCTTCCGGCAACTCAATATTCTTTTCGCTCAGGGCGTCAATGCTCGGCGGTACGAGAAACTGGGGATGGGGAAGCGGTTGGGCGAATTCCGACAATGAGAATATGCTGGCGCTGTACGGCGCCACTACCGGGCGAAGATACTTCCAGACGGGCCGGTAAGGCCGGCTCAGATCGATGTGGCATCTCCATATCCAGCGTCCCTCGTGCCGCGGGAAATGCTGGTACAGCCCGGCCGGCTGAGGATCGTGAATAAAAACAATATCGGCTTTTGAAAGAATCGGGCGGAGTTTCTCTGCATTCTCGGCATTAACATCTTCATAAGCTTTCAGGTGCTTTGTTGACAATCCAACAGGTGTTCCCTGTAAGCCGTTGTGAAAACTCTTTGTGCATTCAAAGAATTCAGGGTTCCCGTCAATCACTTCCCATTGAGCATCCAGGCCCAAGGATTGTTTAAGAGGAATCATCTTGTTGAGAATTTCCGCAACACCGCCGCCCTCACGCGTCGAATTGACGTGAACGATCTTTAAACCCCGCAGGGGCGCCGCCAACTGCTGCAAATGCCGGATGACATTGCTTCCCACGATTTCTTCGTATTGCTTCAACGTATCAGGCATTGGCCGCATTCCTCTCTGTCAATCGCCCGGCCGCAAAGAAGTCGCCGGTCATCCGGGTCAACTCTTCCCTGAGTTCGGTCAAAGATGAAAAGTATGGATCGATCGCCTGGATTGTTTCACATAGTGGCGCATACTCATCACTAAGGTCGGATAACCAAGCACTGAAATCATCGGAACAATTCGGCGTCCGGCGGCGGGCGTCGATAAAATGATAAAAAATGCTGCTTGGAGAGAGTTGGGGTAGGATTTTCGGCAAATCCTCCGGGGTTTCCACCCTCTGCCCGGTACCAAAGATGATAATCTTCGTCAGAATGAAGTGGAATTGCTGATCGGCCCGGTTCCAAGAAAAATCGTGCGTCTCATCAATCCGCATTTCAATGATATCGATCAGCTCTTGGCGCAAAGTTTCCAGACTGGAGAAGTCCGCGGGGTTGATGACGCTCAACCGCTCCGCGAGCTCTTTGTCATTGAGATGCAGATGGGCCCACGAGGCGAAATCATTGTTGTACTCAGGCTCGTTGTACGTCGGCCGCAGGAAGCGTCCCCAAAAATGGTAATAGATGCTGGCGCCGCTGACATAGGCAAGCCCTTCTCTAAGCTCTCTCAAGGTCAGCGCGCGGCGCCCGGTGGCTTGAATCACAAGCTCGCAGTCTCGAATCATAAAGGATCGGTCGCTATCCTTCTTTGGGGGTGCTTTCTTGGCGGGCGCTTCCGGAAGGCACGGTTTCCGGGTCACACCCTGCGCCGGATCTCCTTCGGTCCCTGCTTCTTCCCTCCCTGGATACAACCGTTCATCATCTATCATTCCGGATCCTCTTGAATTGATTGCCCCCTCGATCTTTCATCTTACCCCTATTTACGGAAGGTTTGGCGGATATATTGAGGGAAATGGGCTTCTGGGGCCTAAAAGCGCAGGCCGTGCTTCTGAACCCCTTTATTTATCGGGAGTTACGGAGTGCCTGCGAAACGCTCGACCCCATTCCGGCTTGGTCAAAGCGTCGCCTGCAGAACCTTCATCACAACAAATCCCAGTTTTTCGATATTCTCTTTGAGATCCGCGACCTTCTTATTGCTCGAGGCCGATGAGTTCACAATCGCCACGAGCGCGGCAAAATGCTCTTTGTCGGCCTTCCGGGGCAGCATGGCCTCGATCTGGGCGGCGGTCAGGGACGTCTTTTGCGCCATCTCCTCGGCCAATTGCCTGTTGGTCCGGTTGGCGCTATAGGCTGCAATCTGTCTGAAGCGATTCGGCATTCCTTCCTCCAGCGGCGTGCATCATTCCTCAATCGATTTGTTTATCCACAATCTGTTGGATCCGCGCAATAACCTCTTCAGCATCGTCTCCCGTTTCGATGAGCTCCAAAATCGTGTCATTGATCGAAATGGTCTCCGCGATGATTTGATCCCTCTTCTCTAATAACCCTGTGTGCCGCAAAACCCTATCCTGTTCCACCTGAATATCATGGACGGATAGGATAAACGCCGTCAGGGAGCCTTGCATCGAATTCAACTCCGTATAGGTCGCCCGCAACTCTTCGAGTGTTTTTCTTTCCAGTTTCTCGAGCGGGACGATCATTCTTTTGCGCTGATTCTCGATCTGTTCCGATGCGGCCATCACAAACTCGAAGAGTATCTGAATTCGATCCGACTCGCCGGAGGCCGTGGATTGATTGAGGAGCGGAAGGAGATTGGCGTCATGAACGAAGTTCTCAACGAATACCGGGCCCCATCGGTATTCAATGAAGTCTCCGATCCGCTCTCTTGAGAGGCGGAAGTATTCTTTAACAAAGGTCTCATGGGATTTTTGCATTTCGGTGATGCGCTGCTCCACGGCCATGGAAAGCTCCACAGATTCCTTTGGCACCGTGGCGCACGAGGTGAAAAGCTGCAAAAATGGAATAATGATAAAGAATACCATTCCCCATCTGACCCGGCATTGAATTCTCATGGGCAATGACCTCTTGGTTTTCCCCTCACTGCCGGCAGCGCTAAGACCTGACAATCGGGTTTCCCATCAATCAGCTAGAGTATAATCCACCGTGGTGACAACCCGAACGGTTTTGTGCGGCTGGCTCTCCTCCATGACCCCTTCCGCCCGATCCCGCGGCAGTATGAGAAAGACGCCCTGGTTCGCCTTCATGATCTTTCCCAGGCGGCTGCCCGAATCCTTTGCGAATTGCTGGGCCGCCGCACGGGCGTTTTCCGTCGCTTCCGCGATCATCCCCGGCTTGAGCTCGGTCAGACCGCTGAAAAGATAACTCGGTCCATCCCGATACCCTCCGCTGGACGAAAGAACAACGCCGGCCTCAACCAGATCGCCGACTTTCTGGCTGGCCGATTGGATCAATTGCGGCTGTGTGGTCCGCACCATGAGAACTTGCGTAATGATATAGCGGCTTGATGTATCGCCGCTGCGATAGGGATTCGCCATCTGATCATCGACTCTCAATTCCTGTAATTCGACTTGTCCGGCGTCAATCCCGAATCGCTTTAAGAATTCCATGATCTTTACACGGCTCATCTCACTATTCTTCTGCGCCGCCGCCAGGCTGTTATCGGTAGAGACAAAGCGGATCGGCCACAAAGCCAGATCGGCCTCGACATCGCGTTCCGACAATCCCTTGACCGTCACATACCGGTCCGTTGTTCGTCCCCGGGCGAATCCGTCGCCGACGAACCATCCGGCAACGGCGACGCCGATGGCCAATATCAATACCGCTAGGAAAGTGTGGCTGCTTTTCATGGAACCTCCAGGATACGATTGAAACTCAGGACCTAATTCCCATTGAGACTTCTACCATTGAGACTTCTACCAGCGCCAATGACCTGGATCTTGCCGGTCAGGGCCCTCGGGATCGTAAACGACCCTCCACACAGGATTACGTATCGCCGTAATTAATGGAAGAATGACGCCTCCCGCCAGCGCTCCACACATTGTAAAAGAATACCGGCCCATACCCGCCCACTCACCCTCCTCCTGTCCGAAAAAGAGTGGGTATGTGCTAAGCCCCACCAAACCCCCGGCAAGAATCCCCACTGGTATGGACGTCAGCACGGCGATTTCCAGCTTCGATTCAGAATAGACGCGTATTCTCTGCAGATCTTGATCTTCGGCGCAGGTCTCGGCAACGGAAATAGTGAGCAGGCTATCAGAAAGACTCCAATCCGCATCGGGTTTTTCAAACCGGCACTTCTGATCATTGGCGTATTCGATCTCAAGCCGCACCGCATTCTGGATTTTCTTCAGCGCCTTTTGATCAATCCCGGGAAGTTCGTATGTTTTTGTCGCCCGGTCGGGCGCCAAGCTCTCATTATCGGCCGCCGAAACAGATGTGGGCAGGAGGACGCAGAGGATAAACAGCATGGCTCGGATCACCGCCATTGCGCCCCCTTATCACCATGAAAATTCAGACAGTCAAAAAACAAAAATGGTGACACCCATCATTTGGCCGTGGGGACCTAATCGATCCTCACTTTCAGCCGCTGCGCCAGCAATCGGAACGTCTCGGTCCATTGCCGGGCCCAGGCGTTCCCGCTCTCGGCGGTCTCTGCGATCTGGGTGTAGTGCGATCCAAATATCTCGTAACAGACAATCTGTGGATAGACCGTATCGACATGGACGGGGAGCTTGTCCAACAGGCGCGTCCCGGCCTCCAGTCGCGCCAGTTGACGCGTATCCAATGGCTTGCTCCGAAGCTCATGGGCCAGTCTCTTCAAGCTATCCCGCAGGGTGAGGGCCATTTCATCTTTGTCCAGCTCAACGCCCGCCGCACCGGCTTCATCCCATAGTGACTGAAAACGATCCGCATCCGGTTCATCGCTTGCGAGTGTTTCATGTACAAGTTGATCGAGCGCAATCCCGGCGGCGGCTTGCAGGCGCCGTGGGCCCGGCAAACCGAGGTTGGCCAGCATCCGCATAAGAGGCGCGTTGCGTTCATAGATTTGCCGGTAGCTGGCGTCGGCCTCCAACAATGACGCCTGCAGGATCTTGTCGAGGATCCGGCGCTGTTCCTCAAGAAAAAGGGATTTGATCGAATAGGTCCGCGATTCAAAATACCGGTCGACAAGACGCATCACCTGTGGGTAATCGGCGCTGGAAAATGCCGAGGAGAGCTCCCCGGAAGCCGTGCTCCATTTCTCCTCATCATCAAAGCGGCGGACGCCGGCATTGAGGTTTTGATCCCCCAAATGGAAGACGGCGAAATTCAATCCGGCTGATTCCAGCGTCACATTCGATGTCACCTCCATGGCGCCCAAGTCCAGCCGGGCCCTTCCCGCTTCGGTCGATTTCAGGGATTTCCGGGCCGTTGTATAACAATAGATCCGGTTTTCCTCGTCATCTTCCCCGAAGAGATGGGCGATCGCCGCATGCGCTCCCACTTGTTCGAGGTCGACAACCGCCGGAACAACATGCTTCATGTAAAGGGCGCGTCCGTTTCCCTCCAGCGGATCATTGCTGGATACCGACGAGAAACGCTTCAAGAACTCCTCTTCCAGATCAAGGCCAAGCGCTTCCCGCGCCAATTGGATGACCCGTCCCGCATATTGAATGATTTGGATTGTCTCAATCCCGGATGGATCGGCAAAGAACCACCCGCAACTTGTGTACATCAACATCGCATGACGCTGAAGTTCCATCATCCTGAGAGCTTTTACGATTTCGCTCTGCTGCAGCGGGCGCGCCGCCTGCTCCGCGATGAATGCTTCCGGTTTGACCCGCTGCTGTTTGAGGAGTACCTCGATATAACTGTCCCGCGCCGCCCAGGGATCCTTGAAGATCTCGCGGCCTTTGTCTTCAAAGGCGGGCGCCACGGTATCCCGCAGCCAATCCAGGGACTCGCGCAGCGGTGTGCGCCAAGCCTGGTTCCATCCCGCCCGCGAACCGACCTCACAACCACAATTACTGCGCCAGCGCTCAATCCCATGGCTGCAGCTCCATGAGGTGTCTTCCTGTATTTCAACTTCGTATTCAGGCGGAAATTTTTCCAGATACTCGCCGTAATTTGTTAAACGAATTTGGCCGCGTGACGTGATTTTCTGAAGCGCATAGGCCAACGCCATCTCGCCGAACCGATGATGATGACCATAACTCTCGCCGTCAGTGGCAATGTGGACCAGCTGGGCATGCCGTCGCTGATCGGAAAATCCGTCTTGGAGGCGGCGGGCGAAGTTCTCGCCCGAAGAGAGCAGCCCTTCAAAGGCGATCGCCTTCGCAATCGGGCCGTCGTAGAAAAAGAGACTCATCGTGCGGCCGGAGGGAAGTTTGACGAGATAGGCCCTGGTCGGATCGATCTTCTGTCCGTTCACTTCGGTCCACGCATCGCTATCGAGAGGCCGGACGCGGCGGGCCTGATGGGGCGCCAGGATGGCAAAACGCATCCCGAACTCCGCCATGATGTCCAACGACTCCAGATCGACGGCGGTTTCCGGTAGCCACATCCCCTCCGGCTCCCGGCCGAAACGGGATTCAAAATCCCTGCGCCCCCAAATAACCTGCGTCCGCTTGTCGCGTGTATTGGCCAATGGAAGAATGATGTGGTTATAGGCCTGAGCGATCGCGTTACCGTGGCCGGAGTACACCCGCCGGCTGACGTCGTCGGCTTCCCGAAGCCGTGGCGCCAGCTCGGGCCGCCTCCTCTCCATCCAAGAGAGCAATGTTGGGCCGAAATTGAAGCTGATACGGGAATAATTGTTAACGATGGTAACGAGGCGTTCTTCATCGTCGAGAATGCGGGCCATCGTGTTCGGGATATAACATTCTTCGGTGATGCGGTCGTTCCAATCATGATATGGGGCGGCCGAACCCTGTATTTCAACCGCTTCAAGCCAGGGATTCTCCCGGGGCGGTTGATAAAAATGCCCATGCACGCAGAGAAAACGCTCCATCGGTACTTCCTTACATTCTATGAATTGTTCTCAGGCCGGCCCGGTTTGAAAAAGACCGCGGCCAGGGGTGGTAGTACAACTTCAAGTGAACAGGGCCGGCCATTCCACCCTGTCGCGTCGGCTTCCCGGCCGCCGTAATTCCCCATCCCGCTTCCGCCGTAAATCTCGGCATCAGTATTGAGAATCTCCTGCCAATATCCGCCGGTCGGCAGGCCAATGCGGAATTTGTGGCGGGGCACCGGGGTTAAGTTGAAGGCGGCGACGACCAGATCTTCTGGGCGCCGGCCCTTGCGCAGCAGTGTGAGTGTGCTGTTGATCGCATCATCGGCATCGATCCACTCAAACCCCTGCGGATCGACGTCCAGCTCATGCAATGCCGGCTCGGCCCGGTAGAGCTGATTGAGATCCCGAACCAGGTTCTTGACACCGGCGTGGCTGGGAGCATCGAGTAGGTGCCAATCAAGGCTCTTTTCATGATACCATTCATTGCGCTGGGCGAACTCGTCGCCCATAAAGAGAAGCTTCTTCGCCGGTTGCGCGAACATATAACCGAAAAGGAGCCTGAGATTCGCGAAAGCCTGCCAATCGTCTCCCGACATTCTCTGGAGCAACGATCCCTTGCCGTGAACAACCTCGTCATGAGAGAGGGGTAGGATATAATTTTCTGTCCACGAATAAAGCATCCGGAAGGACAATTCATTGTGATGGTGCTTCCGATGGATGGGATCGCGGGCGAGATAGGCCAAGGTATCATGCATCCAGCCCATATCCCATTTGTAACCAAACCCGAGGCCGCCCACGTCGACCGGTTTGGAAACGCCGGGCCATGCGGTCGACTCTTCGGCGCTCGTCTGGATCCCCGGGTGCGCGTGGTAGATCTCTCTATTAAAATCTTTCAACAGCGAGATGGCATCAATGTTTTCCCGCCCGCCGAATTCATTGGGGATCCACTCCCCCTCTTCGCGGGAATAATCAAGGTAGAGCATCGAGGCGACCGCATCGACGCGCAGACCGTCGACATGATACTTATCCACCCAGAAGAGGGCGTTGCTGAGAAGGAAGCTGCGGACCTCGTTCCGCCCGTAATTGAAGATCGCGCTGTTCCAGTCGGGATGAAGCCCCTTGCGTGGATCGGAATGTTCGTACAGGTGGGTCCCGTCGAAGTAAGCCGGTCCGTGCTGGTCGGTCGGGAAATGAGAGGGGACCCAATCGAGAATGACACCGATCCCGTTCTGATGCAGGTGATCGACAAAATACATGAAATCCTGCGGCGTGCCGTATCGGCTCGTGGGGGCGAAATATCCGGTGATTTGGTATCCCCAGGAGCCGTAGAAGGGATGCTCCATGATGGGAAGCAATTCGATATGGGTGAATCCCATCTCTTTAACATATTCGGCCAGTTGATGCGCCAGATCCCGGTAGTTTAAAAAGCCGTTGTCTTCCAGCCCACGGCGCCAGGAACCGAGGTGGATCTCGTAGATCGACATCGGTTTATCAAAACGGTTTTGTTCGTGCCGCCGATTCATCCATTCCTGATCGTCCCACCAGTATTCCAAATCCCAAACAATGGAAGCGGTTCGCGGCGGCAACTCATGCCGCAGCGCCATTGGATCGGCTTTGTTGACGCTATAGGCGATATCCCGGGAGATGATATGATATTTGTATAAGTCTCCCTTTTTTACGCCGGGGATGAAACCCTCCCAGATTCCGGAGGCGTCGCGCGGATATATGGGATGGCTCACGCGGCTCCAGTCGTTGAAATCTCCGGTGACATAGACATGGCGGGCATTCGGCGCCCAAACGGCAAAATAGGTTCCCTCGATCCGTCCGTCCACCATCGGGTGGCTGCCCAGTTTGTTAAAGAGGCTTAGATGGGTTCCCTCGTTGAAGAGATAAATATCGACCTCTGAAATACGCGTCACACCCACGGTTATTCTCCTTCGCTCCCGCTCCGCAGCCTGTTTATATCCCGCAATATTTCAACCATACCACTATTTTCCGCGGCCTCCTCCAATGAGAGTCGCATTTTTTGGCGCCAATTGGGACGTTCATAAGAACCGGTCCCTGGAATGTTTTGCTGCGCTATCTCACCCCAAAGATCCTCCAGCGTTACCTGCACGGCTTTGACGGGATCGGCCGCCATAACCCGCAGACAGGCGGCGAGCACCGCGCCGGCGCCATCACCATCCGCCAGCAAACCCCGGCGCCGGAAAGACTCCATCAGCGCCGCCTTGACCCGCTCCCGGTGTCCCCGTTCCCGTCCCGCTTCCTCATCATCCAGCAACTTTAACTCGATCCGCAGATCAATGTCGCGCCCCTCCCACCACCCGGCGAAGGTCGCCGTATCGTGCGTGTTCAATCCGACGACACTATTTGGGGGCGTCGGCGAAATCGCATGTGCCGGATCCGCATTCATCTGAAACGGCAGTACGGCGCAACGATAGATGCCGTGCCGCTCCATCGATTCGCGCACCGCGCCGGGTACCGTTCCCAAATCCTCTCCAATGATAAGGGTCCGGCTGCGATGAGATTCTATACAAAGGATCGCGTAGAGTTCATTCGCAGGATAACGAACATAGATCCCTTGCGTCGCATCGGCGCCGCGTGGAACCCAGTAGAGGCGATGGAGACCCATGACATGATCGATCCGCGCCATCCCCGCCGGACGGAAGATATGCCGCACCGCATTGATAAAGTAGCGGTGTCCCTCTTCGCGAATCACCTGCGGATGCAGCGGCGGAAACCCCCAATTCTGGCCGCCGCGGAAAAAATCATCCGGCGGCGCGCCGCCCGCGGCATCCCACACAAAAAGATTCTGATGCCGCCACGCATCAAACCCATCGGGATGAACGCCCAATGGGATATCCAAGTAGAGCGCCGCGGAACTCTCCTCGGTGAGGCGATCCAATTGCCGCTGCAGTGAATATTGTACATAGAGATGATAATCGCGTGCGAAGTCGCTGCCCTCGTCATGATCGAGCGCGCCTTGTTTCTGGCGGCTCGGCCAAAGGTGCCACGTTTCATTCCGCAACTCGAACATGGACCGGAAGCGGGCATAATCCCAGGCGGCGGGCTTGCCTCTCAGATAGGATTGAAAGGCGGGCCGTTCACCCTCGCCCGAGTGAAAAAAGGTCCGCGCCAGGGGCTCCAACACCTTGCGCTTCAGCTCCATGAGTCGTTTGAAGTCGACATGGCCTGCGGATCGCAGCTCTTCCACGCTTTTCCGAAAATCCAAAGAGGCGACCTGCTGTTGGGCCTCCGGCGCCGCCTCGAACTCGGGCAGGGCGGCCGGGTCGAGATAGATCTCATTCCAGAAGAGACGGCTCACCGGCATATAGGGGCTTGGCTCGAAAGGCTGATCGAGGAAGGCGGGGAAGAGGGGCAGGGTCCCGACGAAATCGCCGCCCAAGGACTCGGTCCACTTCAAAAGGTGTCGAAGATCCGACAGGTCACCGGCCCCCCAATCCCTTTTCGATCGGAGCGCGTAAAGGGGGGCGAAGAGGCCCCAAATTTTGGGGTCCGATTCCGGATCGGGTTGATAGGCGCGGCGGGGCGCATGGATGATCAACGACGTGACCGTTGTCCCGCCAACCTCAAGGGATAGATGATGATAGCCGTATGGAAGTTTCCCCGGCGGACGCCAACGACAAGCGCAAAAGCGCTCCCCATCGATCGTGCTCTCCTCCAGGATCTCCAGATCTTCACGACGGATGGGCTGGGTCGTCTCCGCGCCGTTCTCCTGCCGGATACATCCTTCGAGGGCCGCATCTCCTCTACCCACCGGCAGCCGGATAACGATCGATCCCCGGCCGCGGAGAACGGTCACCGGCTCCAGGGGTTTCCGCCAGAGCGCCACCTCGTACTGCCGAATCGCATGGGCCGCATCACTCATCCCGCGGATCGGCGCGCCCAGGGCGCGGAGGATCTGAATGAGAAACTCCGGTTCGGCCGACCTTCGGTTGCCATAAGTGTCTTGATAGGCCGTGCGCACACCATAAAGGGAGGCGAGCCGCTGCAAATCACGCGATGTTGGTGGTGTCATGGCCCGTGAATCCCCTGCTGTGGTGTCAGATTTCCATTCGGCGGCCAGGTGGTCTGATTCAAACCACCAAGCAACGGGATGATGTCAGATGGGGAGGTCTCAAACAAGAGAGGAGAGGCCTCATCCCGCTTGCTCCCCATCCACCCTACCGCTACCTTCCTCGAAGGGATGGTGTGGTCGCTATCGAAACCTTGGAACGGGGAGGATCGGGTCATGAAGCGCAGATCAATAGGAGGCTTAACCCTCTTATGTGTCGGACTCATTTTGGTGTCCGCCGCGGCCTGGATAGGCCTATCGGGTTGTGGGGGGAAGAAAGGGCTTCCGGAAATCATTTCCAGAGAAGTCCTTTTCGGCAATCCGGAGCGCGTCAGCCCAAGATTGTCCCCTGACGGCGAGCGGATGGCCTATATCGCGCCCGAAGAGGGTGTCCTTAATGTTTGGGTGCGCACCGTCGGCAAAGATGACGACATAGCGGTCACCCACGATCGCGGCCAGGGAATCCGCGGTTACTTCTGGGCCAAGAACAACGAGCAGATTCTTTATGTACAAGATAAAGATGGGGATGAGAACTGGCATGTCTATGCCGTCCCCGCCGGGGGCGGCGACGCGATCGACCTGACTCCGATTGATGGCGTGCAGGCGAGAATTGTCGCCGTCAATGAAGATTACCCAAACGAGATCATGGTCTCGATTAATGACCGGGTACCCCAGCTCCATGATGTCTACCGTGTCGATATCAAAACCGGCGAGCGCACCCTTGAGGCGCAAAACGATTTGGGCGCCGTCGGCTGGATCGCCGATCACGATTTTGTTTTGCGAATCGCCCAGATCCCGACACCGGACGGCGGCTTTGCCATTTTGCACCGGGCGACCCCCGAGGCGAATTGGGAGCTGCTCATGTCATGGGGCAGTGTCGACGCCCTCACAACCGATGTCGCCGATTTCGCAGGAGACAATCAGACCCTTTACATGATCAGCAGTATCGGTTCCAACACCGCCGAGCTGCGGGCCTATGACATTAAGACCGGAGTGACGGAGGTTATCGCGAAGGATTCCGTCGCCGATGCCGGTGGGTTGTTCATTCATCCCAAGACCCATAAGGTTCAGGCCGTCGCCTTTACAAGAAATATGCGGGAATGGAAAATCCTCGATCCCGACGTTGAGGCTGATTTCGCCGCCCTAAGAAAAATTCATGCCGGCGAGATCCGCTTCTCGGATCGGGATGACAACGACGCGACCTGGCTGGTCGCCTACATGCAGGATGACGGCCCGGTCGCCTATTACTCTTACGAACGGGCGACAAAGAAGGGAACCTTCCTCTTTACACACCGGCCGGAACTGGAAGGTCTGCCCTTGGCCAAGATGGAGCCGATATCTTATACATCGCGGGACGGATTAACAATTCACGGATACTTGACACTTCCGATCGGCGTTAAGGCGGAGAATCTCCCCACGGTCCTAAACATTCATGGCGGCCCCTGGTATCGGGACACCTGGGGATACAATCCTGAAGCGCAATGGCTGGCCAATCGCGGCTATGCCTGCCTTCAAATTAACTTCAGAGGCTCAACCGGATACGGAAAGGAATTTGTCAACGCCGGCGATAAGGAGTGGGGCGGCCGGATGCAGGACGATATCACCGACGGCGCCAAATGGATCATCGAGCAAGGGATCGCTGATTCAACGCGGATTGGTATCTACGGCGGTTCCTACGGCGGGTACGCTGTACTTTCCGGCCTGACAACGACACCCGATCTCTATGCCTGCGGTGTCGACATGGTCGGCCCTTCAAATTTGATTTCATTTATACAAACAATTCCACCCTACTGGGAACCATTGAAAATTTTATTCGGCCAGCGCGTGGGGAATCTGGAGACGGATACAGAGTTCCTGAAGTCGCGGTCGCCGCTCTTCTTCGTCGATAGGATTCAGGCGCCGCTCTTTATTGCGCAGGGGGCGAACGACCCCCGGGTGAACCGCGAAGAATCCATACAGATTCGCGACGCCCTGCTGGAAGAGGGCAAGGTTGTGGAGTATCTCGAGTTTGCCGACGAGGGTCACGGATTCGCGCGGCCGGAGAATCGCTTGAAATTCTACGCCGCGGCGGAAAGATTCCTGGAGGCGCATCTCCACGGCCGGTTTGAACCGGAACGCTAAGAGGATATTCCGGTTCTCTGCGGGCCGAGATGTGGTCTTGGCTATGGCTTGATAGGATACTTAACCGATGACGGGGACGTTTCGCTTGATGGGCGGGCGTCCCCGCTTCATGACAATAAGAATGTAAGCTATGAAATTCAGGCCGCTACAGATTTTTCTCATCGCCGCCACCGCTGTCATTCTCTTTCTCGGCATTAACTGGGGGCTTCCCGACACCAGCCGCATGGAGATCCTTTTTCGCGAGACGCCCTTGACCCCGGAGCAACAATCTCTTCTGAATTCGTTGACCCAAGCCTACTTCGCCGGGCGTGAGGCGGCCGATACGGAGGCGCTTGAACAATTTCAGCAAGGGAAAATTCCAGAAGCCTATACGGCGACGGAGACCGGTAAGGTTTTAAGCGAAGAAGAGAAATTTCGTTCCCTGCGGCGTTATATAATCGGAAGTTGCGCCGTCGATGAGAGAAAACCCTTTATCGCTCTGGCCCGCATGAATCCCGTCGCCCTCGATTTCAACCCCCGTGGCTTTATGTATGGCGGGACCTATCTCTACCCTCTCGGCCTCTCCCTTTTCCTCATGGAAGGAACGGGACTCATCTCCGCCACAAAAGAGATGAGCGCCTATATCGAACAGCCGGAGAAGATCGCGCGATTCTACATCGCCGGCCGGATGTTGAACATTCTCGCCTATCTCGGAATATCGATCTTGCTGATCCTTTTCGGGCGCGATTGGATCGGCGGCACGGCGGGTACACTCTCTTTGGCGGCCTGGTCCCTCTCGACCTTGCCGTTAAACCAAGCCCTGGTCAGTAAACCGCATCTCTATGCCGCATTCTGGATCTTTCTCGGACTCTATCTCCTCTACCGGTATTCTCGGCTGGGCCGCCGCCGAATTTTGTTCCTCAGCGCCGTGGCCTTCGGGCTGGGCGCGGGGAGCAGTCTCGTGGCCGCGGCGGCCTTTATCTTTTATCCGGCATTCTTGATTCGTTTCAAAGAGTTGCAGCGATCTTTCTTCGATCTTCTTCTTGTTTCAGGTGGCGCCTTTCTGGCCTTCGTGATCACAAACCCGTATGTCCTCATACACCCTGAACAATACCATCTGACGATTGTGCAACTCGGCTCGGCGGAAGGCCCGGGCCACGCCGTCTTTGAAATTAAAAAGGGGTTGATGACACTCAGAGATTTCTTTTTCAGGTCCTACTCCTTCCCGCTTGCCTTTGCCGGCGCGATCGGAGCGGTCATACATCTCATCCGCAAACCGGAGCCTCTTATCCCAAGTCATCTCCGCGGCGATTCCCGACGACACTTGCCTATTCTTAAAAAACCCCGGGCGCAGATGCCGTATCACGGTGAAACAAAAACAATTCGTCGCGAGCCGTCGCCGCGGAATCTGCGGGAACCTTCTTACCTCCGCCGTCTGGCCGTGACTTGGCTCATCCTGCTGTTAACCCTCAGCTTCACCAACGGCCGGGTGCGCCACATGTTGTTTCTGGGTCCGATCGCCTGCCTGCTCATCGGGGACGCCCTGAATCGTTTCATTCATCACCGTGGCCGGATTCCCGGCCTGTTAAAATCCGCCGTAGGATTCCTGCTTTTCATCCCCGGGATCTATTTCACGATACTTTTCGCTGGTGATGTCATCCAAGACGATCGTTGGATGAATCCGACGCGGGAATGGGTAGAGAGCGCTAATTTAACAAAAACGACAACCCCAAATATGGCAACCGGCATAACAGCCCAAACCACACTCGGATTCTTTGACCGGCCCGATCCTGTTTATCATCCACCCATTCCGTTCCTGGGATCGAGAATTCTGAATCTCCATGAATACAGGAACGGTGAAACGGATCCGGATTATGTCATCCTCGGAAATTTTTTCGATGACCGGGAGAGTTGGGAGAATCACCCGCTCTATTCGCACTATCGATTGGCCCGGGATCTCGGGGATAAGGCCTCGCTGCACAGGTTCCTATTTTTCAGGACGGCAAGTCAGTCGAGAATGACCGGTTGGATTTACGAGCGCCTTCCAATAAATCCTGATAAAGGCGGGTCAACGCCTGCATCCGAAGATCCAAACTAAAGCGTTTCTGAATCCGTTCCGGCACACCGGCGAGGTCGGGAGAGATGAGCAGTGTCTCCAAGATCGCCGCGGCCAGGGCCGAGGCATCCTCCGGCGGAACCATCCGGCCCAAACGGCCCTCTTCCAAAAGATCGGGGACCCCTCCGACCGCCGTCGACACGACCGGGCACCCGGCGGCCAGCGATTCGATCAGCGAGACCGGTGTCCCTTCATTGAAACTGCAGACAACCGAGAGATTAAGGTCGCTGTAGATCGGGGCCAGATCCTTCTGCCATCCGATAAAGTGAAAGACATTCTGTAGATTGAGGGTTGCGACCAGCTTCTCGATCCGCTCCCTCGTTTCTCCCTCGCCGATAACGATGAAATGGGTCGCCGGAAGCCTGTTTTTCACAATTTCAGCGGCCTGTACAAAGAGCTCATGATTCTTGATCGGCGCCATCCGGCCGATGATGCCCACCAGCGGAATGTCACTCGGGAGTTCCAGCCTGCGCCTGAAAATTCCCTGCCCCCGGGCTGTTGTTTTCAATTTCTCCAGATCAAATCCGAGGGGCAAGACGGTGATGCGGTCTTCGGTTGTTATTCGGTATCTCTCCCAGAGCTCGCGTTTGAGACCCTCGCTGAGTGTGATGATCGTTGTGGAGATCTTCGCGGCAAACCGTTCGAGCTTCAGGAAAATAGCTGTTTGCCAGCGGCTGAAGTAACCATGAAAGACATGTCCGTGATAGGTGTGAAGAATGACGGGGACTCCGGCGAGGTGCGCGGCGAGACGGCCGATGAACCCCGCCTTTGCGGTATGGGTGTGAACAATATCGGGCTTCTCCCGGCGGAAAAGACGATAGATCTTGAAGATCGCCACAAGATCTTTGAAGGGATTCAGGGACCGGCCGAGTTCCGGAATGATTTCCGGCGCCACCCTGTATTGATCGGCGAGATACGACATATCCCCTTCATCCGCACCAAGGCGGCCACTGAGCAACCGGCAATCGTAACCGGCCTCCTTCAGCCTGGCGACGGTAAGAATGACCTGCGCCGCGGCCCCGCCGATATTGAGGCGGGATATGACGTGAAAGACTCGGATACTTTTCGTTTCGGTTCGCATGGATGATGGCTGCCCCTCTTTAAGCCTGTCGATATACTTCAAGGGTGTTTTCCACCATTCTTGAAATAGTAAACTCCGTTTCCACCACCTTGCGCCCGGCCCGCCCCATCTTCATTCGCAATCCGGCGTCAGCGAGAAGCCGGCTGAGGCGCTGCTGCAGATCTTTCACATTCCGCGCTGCGACAAGAAAACCGGTCTCGCCCTCGCGGACAATCTCTGGAATCGCATCGACCCTGGACGCCACAACGGGGAGCTCCCGGCCCATCGCCTCGAGGAGAACAATCCCAAATCCTTCCCAGAGACTCGGCATCAAGAAAATATCAAAGGCGCGCATGGTCCGCTCGGCATGCTCCCGCCATCCCAGAAAGTGGACGTGATCATTGATTCCAAGGCTTACCGCTTCCCTTTTCAGCTCGCCGCATAGTGGGCCGTCGCCCACCACCACCAGCTGCACCGTTGTGAAGCCGGGAATGACTCGGGCAAAAGCTTGCAGGCCGTAACGCACCCCCTTCTGCTCGGTGAGGCGTCCAACCATCCCGATCACGACTTGATCGTCATTCAATCCCAGCTCGTGACGGATCCCCATGCGGTCCTCGCCTAACGGCGGCGCCTCGATTCCGTGGAGGACGACATGCTGGATCTCCGCCGGCGCCCCCTCCTCTTCAATGCTGAAACGGGCCACCGCTTGTGATACGGAAATGCCGGCGTCGACCTTCTGCCACAGATAACGGTTGATCTGCCGGATGGGACTTCTCCTGCGGAAGGCGTCGATATTATGGCGTGTAGTGACAATCTTCGGAACCTTGGCCATACGCGCCGATGGGATCCCGAAGAGATCGGCGTGGAGAAGATGGGTGTGAAGAATATCGGGTTTGGCGTGATGCAGCCGCCGGGACAGGCGCGGGTAGAGGGAGATATCGGCATCCCCATAAATAGTGAATCTCCGTGTAGGGATCCGACGCTCCGCGGCGGCCTTTTCATACAGCGTCATCGGGTTCCCGGGCTCTTCTAAAATCCACAAGCGCGCATCGATCTCATTCCGTCTCAATCCCGGCAGCAGATCCAGAATGTGCTTTTCAGCGCCCGCGATCCCCGTCGCCTTGATCAGGTGAATCACCCGCATGAATCCGGCTCTCTTTTTAATGAGACGGCAAGGCGGCCGGAAACCTCTTCTGTCGAAGAATCCCTCATGGGGAGAAGTCTGCGGCTTTAACGCCGCGGCGTCCAGGGCAGAATCACCGCGGGGCCTGCCGTTATCCCCAGAACCGGCCTTCTAGTTGTTGTCCTGAAAGACCCAAGTGGAGAGATAGCGTTCGCCCGTATCGGGAAGAATCACGACAATCAGCTTACCCTTGTTCTCTTTGCGCCGCGCGACTTCCAGCGCCGCATGCGTCGCCGCGCCGCTGGAGATACCGGCAAGAATGCCTTCTTCTTTCGCCAAACGCCGGGTGGCCTCACCGGCCTGCGCATTCGAAACCTTTACAATATCGTCGATTTGTTTAATATCCAAAACCTTGGGGATAAAACCCGCGCCGATCCCCTGTATCTTATGCGGTCCGGGCGCGCCGCCGGAAAGAACCGGCGAATCCTCGGGCTCGACCGCCACGATCTGAACTTCCGGCTTCTCCTGCTTGATCCGCTGTGAAACCCCGGTCAGGGTGCCGCCGGTGCCGACACCGCAGACGACGATATCTACTTGGCCGTCGGTATCGCGTAGAATTTCGAGGGCCGTCGTCTCGCGATGAATAAGTGGATTGGCGGGATTCTCAAATTGATTCGGCATAAAAGCATCGTCACGCGAGGCAACCAGCTCCTCAGCCTTCGCCACCGCGCCCTTCATCCCCTCGGCGCCCGGGGTCAGCACCAGTTCGGCTCCGAGCACCGTCATCATATGGCGCCGCTCGACACTCATCGTATCGGGCATGACCAGGATCGCATGGTACCCTTTCGCGGCGGCGATAAAAGAAAGGGCGATGCCGGTATTACCGCTGGTCGGCTCTATGATGGTCATTCCCGGCCTGAGCGACCCATCCTTCTCCGCCTCTTGAATCAGGGAAAGGCCCAAGCGGTCCTTAATGCTGGAGAGAGGATTGAAGGATTCCAACTTCGCTGCAATACGGGCCTCGCAATCTTCCGCTATTTGATTCAGATAAACCATTGGAGTGTTCCCAATGAGTTCTGTTATATTCGTAGCAATCCGGCCCATGTTTCGACCTCCTCTGGTTATTAGCGATCTTGAAAGCGACATGTAGGAGTAATAATATCCTACTCAAACACTGGGTTCAATAGGAAAAGGGCTTCATGAGAATTTCAACAAGAACGCGATACGGATTCCGAGCCTTGGCCGAACTGGCAAAGGGCTACCCGAATATCCCCATATCATTGAAGCAGATCTCGACCAACCAGAATATTTCGCTAAAATATCTTGAGCAAGTCATTGCGACACTTAAAGCTGCCGGCATCGTCCGGGCCGTCCGGGGCAACAACGGTGGGTATCTCCTCACCAGGCCACCCGCACAGATGACGCTCAAGGATCCCTTTCTGGCCCTGGAGGGAACCCCGATTCTCCTCAGTTGTTTGGACGAACCGGACCATTGTTCCACTCAGGTAATCTGCTCCACCCGTGTAACTTGGGAGAATATAGAGAAGGCTATCCTGGGAGTCCTCGACTCGACGACCATTGAGGATCTCCGCCAACAGAGTCTTCAACCGGAATCGCCCGACTACACCATATAGCGATCCTGTCTCTCTACCGCCCCAAATCCATCACTCCTGGCCCGGCGGCGCCCCTCCCCCATCCGTAATAATCTACAAAAATGGATTCTTTTGGGGCAACAAAGGCACAAATTCATGCACCTAATTCATATGATTAGTGTATATCATTCATCGAGAGGACGATCCCAGGCAAAGGGGACGATTCTTTGGCCGGCTGTCACACCGAAGCGCCGGCGTGACGGCTCCCTTGAAGTTCACAAACCATCCCGGGCCAACGGCCCCAAGGAGACAATAATGAAAAGATTCAACCAACTGGCCGGACTCACTATGGTTCTAGCCCTCGGGCTGTTGTTGCTGACGGCGACAGGCGCGTTTGCGGGAGACAAGGCAACGTGCGGATCAAAATCATCGTGTAGCTCCAAAACACAGGCGGCCGGCGACTCAACCTGCACCCAAGCGCAGAAGGCCGACGCAGAAATGACCCTCTGCGCCCACTGTGGTGAGATCGCGGGCGGCGAGAAGTGCTGCAAGGCCGAGGGTCGTGAAAAGTGTGAGGCCTGCGGCAAGTTCAAGGGCTCGCCCGGCTGCTGCAACCTCCCTAAGGATGCCGAAGGCACCGTATCGCTCTGTTCCCATTGTGGCGAGATCGCGGGCGGCGAGAAGTGCTGCAAAGCTGAGGGTCGCGAAAAGTGCGATAGCTGCGGCAAGTTCAAGGGCTCACCCGGCTGCTGCGCCGGCGCCCCGGCAAAAGAGAAGGTCTAGCTGGGATCATCCCGCTGCTCTCCACGGAGAGCGGTTTAAAAACATCGCCGCTGGAGAAAATCTCCGGCGGCGATATCATATCTTATAACAACTCGAATCGCGGTCCCCTACCGGGGCTCGGTCGCTCTGAGCCAAGCCAGGATTTTATTCCGCTCCGCTTCACCAAAGTCCTGTCCGTACATTCTCAGAAAAAGCATCACATTGATTTCACTCCGACTTCTGATCCCCGTCTTGTCGATGGCCGCCTGAGCTAGTTTCTTTGCCGTGGAAAACATCCGGCAAGCCATCCCCAGCCGTTCTTCCGCCGACCGCGCCAGCAATTGCCGGTGGAAACGCGCTTGAACCGCCGATGGGGTATCTTTCATGGCCGCCGTGCCTCGCCGACCAGTTTCTGCACGCCGAGTTCCGCCGCCCATCGCTCAATATATTCCCAATCGAGATCCAGACCCGATTGTACGATGGAACGAACATCTTTCCGCTGGGTTTCCGAGTTTGCCTCCCGCGCCCACACAAGTTTTGACAAAATCAAGTCTTCGGGCGCCACGAAACAGACCGAGACACCCTCGATCTCAAAATGTCGACGCCGTCGAAATTCCTCATTCCGATAATCAGTATCTTTGCGAACGATAAAATCAGCCTTGATAATCCATTCATTGTGAATGACGTTGAACATTCCCCGCGTCTTCACCGCACCTCGAATGGATTCAAGCTCCACGTAGCAATCCGGCTTGAATAAATCAAAAATGGTTCCTGAATCTTTGGGGTGGCATTCAACAACCAAGTCAATGTCCCGCGTCATCCTAGGCTGGGCGTACAACGCCAGGGCCATAGATCCTGTGATCATGTACGCGATCCCCGCGGAATCAAGGCGTGTGGCGATGGCTTTTAAAAATTCGAGTTGCTCATTCATCATAACCTCATCGCATCAACCGCTCCCGCGCAGCCGGTAGCCGGCAGTGGCGCCGAATTTACCGGCGGCCTCGGTCCCATCAATAAATAGTATAGAATGTTGATTTGATTTTGATATATGTATTGTGGAAATTTAGGAGTGTTTCTATGCTTTTGCGAAAGGCTCTTATAGCCGCCCGGCTGGGGATCGTCGCGGCGGCCGGAGGCACTATGAAAAAGCATTTAACGATTCGTTTCAATTTTTTCACTCGTCTTCTATTTGCCGGCATTTCCATCGCCGGCCTTCTCTTCACCCCCGCCCCGGCCGCGGGTGAGCCCGTCAATATGCTCTCCTTGCAGGAAGGCGCGCTTCCCGTGGTCATTCCCGCCACCTATGGCAGCTGGTCCGCTCATTTATTGCTGGATGACAGTCCGAATACCGGATGGGCCTGTGAAGAAGGCAACATCAGCAATAATGTTTTTGTCTTTGAGCTTGTGGAAACCACCACCCTGGAGCGTTTTGAATTCGACAACGCCGCTGTGGATGCCGAGGGCGCCGGCGCCAAGGAGGTCCTCGTTGAGGTGTCCAACACTTCGGCCCAGACCGGTTATACAACGGTTCTGGAAACCACCCTGGCCGACCTGACCGGCCGGCAGAGTTTCCCGGCCAGAACAAAAACGCCCGCCCGCTGGGTGCGTTTGACCATCCGGAACAACCAAGGCAGCGAGGCATGGACGGAGCTCTTCTCCTTTCAGGGATTCGGCGAAAAGCCGGCCATGGCTCCTCCGGGCAACATTTCCGGGACCTATGAAACCAGTTATTCCAACTTTCACGTTCTGCAGCAGGGCACAGCCCTGACCGGATGTTATGAGTACGATGAAGGACTCCTGGAAGGAACGATTGAAGGCCGGGTGATGAAGATCACCTGGCGGGAGGGTGGCGGCCCAGACGACCGCGGCCCGGCGGTCATGGTCTTCACCCCCGATGGCAAGACCTTCCAAGGCTTCTGGTGGTTTTGGGGTGGGGAAAATGAGGCCCCCAACGGTAGTTGGGAGGGGAAAAAGATCTCTGCTGAAGTCGGGGGCTGCCCCCACTGGTCCGGATCGGTGGGCGGTGAATTGAAAAAACAGTTAAGTGCTGAAAAGCGGGCGCGGTTGTACGGCATCCTCTTCGATACCGATTCCGCAGTCATTAAATCGGAATCCAAACCTGTCCTGGACCAAGTCCTTGAACTCCTGCGGACCGAGCCGGACTGGATATTGACCATCGAAGGGCACACCGACGCCCTGGGTTCCGACGAACACAATCTGGCTTTATCTCAAAAGAGAGCCGATTCCGTCAAAGCCCACCTGGTCTCCGGAGGGATTGGCGAAGGCCGGCTGAAGAGCGCTGGATTCGGGGAATCAAAACCTGTGGCCGATAATGAGACGGAACTGGGCCGCGCCCAGAACCGGCGCGTCGAGCTGGTACGGGAGTGATTACCGGCCATCCTTAAGCCAGACCTCTTTAAAAATCCGGGCGCGGTCCATCTCCAGCCAATAACGAAGAGCCAGCGCGCGCACGGCGGACCAATAGGCTGGGGTCAGGGCGCCATGCTCGTCGATGCACTTCTGGATATCCGCCCGAATTTGAGCAATGACATCGTCTTTGATCTGCAGATCGACAGCCTGCTCACCGTTGCGGAAGGTGGCTCCCGGCCGGCTTTCCTGCGGATGAACCGAGATCGTGCCCCGGCCCAGCGTGGCGCCGGTGGCCACCTGGAGGCCGTCGGTGAGACAGCTGAGAGGCGGCGTCGATCCGGCGCAGCTGACAACACTCAGATCATCAAGCCCCCCGGCCAGCAACTCGCGGGCGCGGATGCCCATTTTGGCGCCCAGGATCGAGTAAATGCCCAAGTGACGATGCAGCTCATTGGTCAGCAGTATGGTGTTCCATTCCTCTCTTCCATGCCGCGACAAAGTTTCCTCGGCGATGGCGGCGACGTCGGCCCGGAGCTGCTCGGGTTCCGTGGGGAAGGCGCGCAGATTAACCGTATGGCGGTGCCCATGTTTCATGCTCAAATCTCCAGCGAGAAGGTCAAGATATCGCTGACGGCCCAGCGCGAGGTCGAAGTGCCATTCCAATCCGGCCCCACTGGCCGCGGGCTGCCAGGCAAAGAGTTCTGGAAAGAGAAGGTCCAGCACAGCCGCCTCGTCCCAACAGCGGAAGTGTCCGTCTGTAACAAGCGCTTGTACCCTGTCGGAACTGTGGATCGCACACAACAGATCCGACGCGGTCCCTCCAAGACCACAGACGGCATCGGCCAAATCCTTGTCGTAGCGCAGAAGTTGATCATCCGGGAGCTGCAGGCAGCGAATCCGCAGGCCGGCAGCGAAGACGCGTTTCGCCGATTCCAGATCCCGCGCCGTGTTCCATGAGGGCTCCGGGCTGTCCGGTGGAGATCCATAGTATTGAACCACGGCGATCCGTTCCGCCAACGACGGGTCGCGGAGGAGAAGATCCGCCAGATTGCTCAAGGGCCCCAAGCAGATATAAATCACATTGTCCTGTCGGGCCAGCGTCTCCGATAGCAGTTCGAACCCATCCCTGTGTGTTGTGAGGGGTGTGGTCTCCAACGTCTCGCCGAGGTCGGACCAGCCCATGGATTCGGCCAGGGGACGCCAGGGGGGCGGATCTCCTTCCAGCGCGCGTCCGGCAGCCACGGGCACCGGGCCCCATCCTACTCGAGACACGATGCGGCGCAGATTCACCGCTCCGGTTTCAGGCGCGCAGGCGCCGTCAGAGGTTATGCCGGCCAGCAGATTCACCCCCTCGTACTGGCTCAACAGAACGATCGCCCGGATATCATCCAGAGCCATGTCCGTATCGACGATGATGGGGATTTTTGTCGCCGAATGGGCCAAGGCCAGGGCGGGCGCGCAGAGGAGGCAGATGGTGACAAGAAATTTCCTGGGTAGATGCATGAGGACCTCGGACTTCCTTATTTCTACGTTCAATCCACCTCGAGTTTGGCCGATGCCCGCTCGGAGCGTTTGCGGTCGTGCACGTCGAGCAGGGCCTTGCGCATGCGGATGCTGGCCGGGGTCACCTCCACATACTCGTCCGCGCCCACGTGTTCCAGGCAATCCTCCAGACTCATTTTTGCGGCCGGCGCGACCTTGAGGCTCCGGTCGGAGGCGGCCGCGCGCATATTCGTCAGCTTCTTGGTCTTTTGGGCATTGACGACGATATCCCCTTCCTTGGGGCTCTCGCCGATCACCTGGCCGATGTAGAGTTTATCCCCCGGCTCGATGAAGAATCGGCCGCGGCTTTGGAGCGCGTCCAGGGCGAAGGGAACCGCCGGGCCCTGGGCCATGGAGATGATGCTGCCTGTCTGGCGTTGGGGAATGGAGCCTTTGAAATACTCGTATTGAAGGAAGCGGTGGTTGAGAACGATCTCCCCCGAGGTGGCCTGCAACATGCGGCTGCGGAAACCGATGAGGCCGCGGCTGGGCACGTGGAACTTGATGAGGCTGCGCCCCTCGCGATTCACCATCTGCATCATCTCGGCTCGGCGGGTGCCCAGGTGTTCAATGACCGTGCCGGCGTGTTCGGCCGCCACATCGACGGTCAGCACTTCCACGGGCTCGGCTTTTTTCCCATTGATCTCCTTATAGATAACCCGCGGCTGACCGACCATGAATTCGTAGCCTTCCCGCCGCATATTCTCCATTAGAATCGATAAATGCAGGATCCCCCGGCCTGACACCTTGAATTCATCGGGGCTGGATGTGTTTTCCACGCGCAGGGCCATGTCGCGTTCGGTCTCCTTGAAGAGACGTTCCCGTAAATGGCGGCTCGAGCAGTAGCGCCCTTCCTTCCCGAAGAAGGGACTTGTGTTGACCAAGAAACTCATGGTGAGGGTGGGCTCATCCATAGCGATCAGCGGCAGGGGATCGGGCTGCAGGGGATCGGCCAGGGTGTCGCCAATTTCCACATCGGCCAGACCCACAACCGCGCAGATGTCGCCGCAATCGGCCTGCGCCACCTCGCGGCGGCCCAAACCCTCGAAGAGGAAGAGTTGGGTAATCATGGCGCTGCGCGAGCTGCCGTCCCTCTTGATGACGGCGACGGGCTCCCCCACTTTCAGGCAGCCCCGGAAGACGCGCCCGATGCCGATGCGGCCGACGTAATCGCTGTGGTCAAGGGCCGTGCAGAGCATCTGAACGGGCCCCTCGTTCCTGACCGGCGCCGGTATATGCTCAACGATCATCTCGAGCAGGGGCGTTAGGTCCTTGCGCTCGTCCTTCAACTCGGCGATGGCCCAGCCATCCCGGCCCGCGGCGTAGACGGTAGGGAACTCAAGCTGCTCGTCATCGGCATCCAGCTCGATAAAGAGATCCAGCACTTCCTCTTGTACTTCCAGGGGCCTTGACCCCTCGCGGTCTACCTTGTTGATAACGACGATAGGCCGCAGATGCAGTTGCAGCGCCTTCTGAAGGACAAAACGAGTTTGGGGCATGGGCCCCTCGAAAGCGTCGACCAACAGCAGGACGCCGTCGGCCATCTTCAACACCCGCTCGACCTCGCCGCCGAAATCCGAGTGGCCGGGCGTGTCGATGATGTTGATGCGCGTGTCGCCATAGTTCACGGCGATGTTCTTGGAGCGGATGGTAATGCCCCGTTCTCGCTCCAGGTCGTTTGAGTCCAGCATGCGTTCGATCACCTCCTGACCCTCTCGGAACAGGTGACACTGCTTCATGATCTCGTCCACGAGGGTGGTCTTGCCGTGATCGACGTGCGCGATAATGGCGATGTTGCGAAGGTTCGCCGTTGATGAAGGGGATAGATTAGTCAAAGTCATTGTTCTCCATGTGCGGAAGCCCCGGGCTGAAAGGGAACCCAGCCGGGCTCAATCCGTGTACATCTGTATTTTGGATCAGATATGAATCATGGGGCCTCGAAAAACGCCCCCGAGGAACTTGCCATTCTTAACTCTTATCGTCCCCTTTGGCAAGAGCCGGGGCTTTCCTGCCAAGGGATCCCAGCCAGGGAACCCCCGCCGCGCGCAAGGCCGCCGCGCCTAATTGGGTTTTTACGGCAAAAACACCGATCCAACAGACGGTTAAACAGGTCGACCTCTCCATCCGATAAGTAGTTACGGAATACCGAATGGCCGGAATCCGGCCCGGTCCGATAGCTCATGAACAAATTTCGGGGGAACGATGTTTAAAAAGAGTGTTTTGAGGATCGATTCAGCGGTCGCCACCGAGGAAATTACAGAGGCGATTCGATATCAGGTTTTGGGGACCATGCACCGGCGGGGGGCGGTCATCGGACTTTCCGGCGGAATCGACAGCTCGGTGGCCGCGGCCCTTTGTGTCAAGGCGCTGGGGCCCGAGCGGGTCTTTGGAATCTTCATGCCGGAGCGGGACTCGAGCGGCGACTCCCTCGCGCTGGGCCGCTCCCTCGCTGATAGCCTCGGCATCGAGACCCTTGTGGAGGATCTGGCGCCCGCGCTGGAGGCGGTCGGTTGCTATGCCCGCCAGATCGAGGCGATCCGCGATGTGGCGCCTGAATATGGAGATGGATACCGGTGCAAGCTGGTCCTGCCGTCGATCCTCGAGGGTGATCGCCTGAATGTCTATCACCTCACCATCCACCCGCCGGATGGGGCGGAGTATACCGTCCGGCTCTCGCCGAAGGCTTACCTGCAACTCGTCGCGGCGACCAATTTCAAACAGCGTTTCCGCAAGGCGATGGAATATTATCATGCGGATCGGTTGAACTATGCCGTCACCGGCACACCGAACCGTCTTGAGTATGATCAGGGATTTTTTGTAAAACAAGGCGACGGAGCGGCGGATTTCAAGCCGATCGCCCACCTCTACAAGACACAAGTTTATCAATTGGCGAAATACCTTGATGTGCCCGAAGAAATCCGCAACCGGCCGCCGACGACCGACACCTACTCAATGCCACAAACACAGGAAGAGTTCTATTTTTCGCTTCCTTACGACAAAATGGATCTCTGCCTCTATGGATACAACCATGGCGTGTCGCCCATCGAAGTCGCCATGGCGACGGGTTTGACCGAACAGCAGATCGCGTCGGTGTACAAAGATATCGAGTCAAAGCGGCGGACGACGAAGTATCAGCATATGCCTCCCCAGCTTGTACAAGAGGTATCGGACTTCAAGGTCACCGTCTAATGTGCGGCATCGCCGGCATCGTGAATTTCAGAGGCGATGCTCCGCCGGAGACGGCGTCGCTGCGGCGGATGGCCGGCGCTCTCCGCCACCGGGGTCCCGACGCGTTCGGCGTCTATCGGGATAAGATCGCCGGACTGGCGCATGCCCGGCTTTCCATCATCGATCTCGTGACCGGCCAGCAACCCCTCTGCAACGAGAACGAAAAGCTCTGGATCACCTTCAACGGTGAAATCTACAATTATGTCGAGCTGCGGAGACAGCTGGTTGATCTAGGACACTCATTTCGGACACAAAGCGATACCGAGGTTATTGTCCACGCCTATGAGGAGTGGGGTCATGAGGCCTTCGCGCGCTTTAACGGCCAATTCGCCTTTGCTCTTTGGAATTCAGAATCAAAAAAATTGATTCTCGCGCGGGATCCGCACGGGATTCGTCCTCTCTATATATGCCGGCACAAGTCCTCACTCTTCTTCGCCAGTGAAGTGAAGGCCATCTTCGCCGCCGAGCCCTCCATTCCCCGCGCCTTCGATCCTGAAGGCCTGGAGGAAACTTTTACATTCTGGTCGATTGTCCCGCCACAATCGATCTTTCGAGGCATTGAGGAGCTGCCGCCGGGTTGCATCCAAACCTATACGGCCGAGGGGATGGCGGAAAAACGCTTCTATGAGCCTCATTATCCGCATGACGGCGCGCACTCATTTCAGGGATCGATCGATGAGGCGACAGAAGCGGTCCGTGAGGTGCTGGAAGAGGCGGTTCGTCTTCGAATTTTGCGATCCGATGTTCCTGTGGGATGTTATCTCTCCGGCGGTCTTGACAGTTCTCTTGTCGCGGCCCTCGGTCTCGGCGTGAAAGGCGACAAGTTTTGCACCTATTCCCTGCGCTTTGAAGACGCCGAGTTTGACGAGACCGACTACCAGCGGATCATGGCGGATCGGCTGGGCAGCGAGCATCATGAGGTGATGGTTTCCCGGCGGGATATCGCCGAGGCCTTCCCGCTGGTGGTCCTCCACACCGAGCGGCCGATCCTCCGCACCGCTCCAACCCCTTTGTTCCTCCTTTCAAAGCTCGTGCATGATTCGAATATCAAGGTCGTGCTGACCGGCGAGGGGGCCGACGAGATGTTCGCCGGCTACGATCTTTTCCGTGAGGCGAAGGTCCGTCGTTTCTGGGCCCGGCAACCCGAGTCGGAATGGCGCCCCCGCCTCCTTGAGCGGCTCTATCCCTATCTCGCCCGATCACCGGTCACGACCCGCAATCTGGCAACTGCTTTTTTTGGGCGGGATCTGGCGCATTGGCGGGAGCCGGGTTTCTCCCACGGCCCGCGCTGGCAGACAACCGCCGCTCTCAAGAGACTCCTCTCCCCAGAGATTCGCACCGCCGTCGCGGGGCGCGATGTCGCCACCGAACTGCTCGCTTCATTCCCGGCCGCGTTCCACAAATGGTCGTTTCTCGCCCAGGACCAGTACCTGGAATGCCGTACCCTGCTATCAGGTTATCTACTTTCGTCCCAAGGGGATAGAATGTTGATGGCCCACTCCGTGGAGGGCCGCTTCCCCTTCCTCGATCCCAATGTGACCACTCTCGCCAATTCCCTGCCCGATACCTACAAGCTGCATGTTCTGGATGAGAAACATATCCTGAAGCGCGCCGCCGCCGGATTGGTGCCTCGCGTCGTCCGCTGGCGGAAGAAGCAACCCTACCGGGCGCCGGATGCCCTTTCTTTTATCGAGGAGAAGGCACCGGAATGGGTCGACATGATGATGAGCGAGGAGGCTGTTCGGAAGGCCGGGATCTTCGATCCGATCGCTGTCGGGAGGCTTTGGAAAAAATGCCGGACGGCGGAGCGCCGCGGTCCGTTTTCAAATTCAGACAATATGGCCGTCGTCGGGGTTCTCTCGACCCAACTGCTCCATGACCGGTACATCCGGCAATCCTTCAATGACATCGCCAAGATTCAGCTCCAGACAATGGTCGATCATGTCGAAAAGAAGGTTGGGCCATAAAAGGAGAGTCATGTCGTATGGATATCAAAGAGAAAGTACGCAACTTCATCACCGAAAGCTTTTATGTGGTCGATGAGATGAAGCTCAACGACGATAGTTCCCTTCTGGAGAAGGGGGTTGTTGACTCCACCGGTATTCTCGAGGTGATCGCTTTTCTCGAAGAGAAATTCTCGCTTCAGGTAGAAGAGAACGAGATGGTTGCAGACAATTTCGATTCCATTTCCAGCATAACACATTTCATCTGCAAAAAACTCGGCCTGGTAGTGCCGCAGCGGAACGCTTCGGACACACCGCTGAGCGAAGCCGCCAACTGACGGGAGAAATTCGGAACGTGAGCGCCGGTCCGGCGCCTATAGTTAAAACCCGACCCCTCCGCTATCGCGCAGCAGCTCTTTCTCCGGCACAAGGATACGAAGACTCGCCGCCGAGGCCGTGGCGCCGGTCAGGAATAACGTGATCTTGTGTTCTCCGTCCGCCACCTGCATCGAGATTTCCTGATTGCGGCCGGGGCTGATTTCCGGAAGGTCTGGATAGGTCAGCGTGTGGCTGGCCCGCGCCTGCAGGTGAAAGGACTTCCAGTGTTCACCATCGAGCAGGGTTCGTACGACATAGCTCTGTGTATAGCCGGCCTGCGGCGCGAAATCGATGCGCGTTAAAACGCGGAGGCTGAGCGGGCCGATCATCGTCACTTCCACGGGATTCTCATCGTCAAAACGATAATAGGTCACTTCCGAATCGGTGCCCTTGAGAACAATCGGCTGCAGATACTTTTCAGGCGCGTAGGAGATCCACTTCTCCTTCTTTGTCTGTTTCAATCCCCGGAACACCCGAAGGGCGATCGCGGCGCCCTCATCGACCGGGCGGATCGTGATGCGATGATCGCCTGCCGGAATCTGCGCGACTGACGCTTGCAGCGTCCCCACCGGCGATCCATCTCTCAACTTTAGAGTGCTCGGGCCTGTCGTCTCGACCACCGTCCGGATCTCAACGCCGTCGATTTCCAGACTCATGTGATACGCCATCTGTTCATCCAGGGGGGTGTCCGGATAGATATAACGGCTGAGAATGCGGATAGGGATCGGGCCACTCACCCGTACCGTTAGGGGTTTCGCATGCGTCGCCTTATAATAGGTCGTCAACTTTTTCCCGATCCGAAGTTTCACAACACCGGCATGATCCCGTGACTTGATCCGCTTCGACGCGGCGTAAGTGTTGGATGGAATTAAAAGCATCGGAATCAACAGCATTGGAATAAAAAAGGAAACTGCACTCATCCTACCACTCCACTTCATCCGCCTCTCCTTTCACCGGCCGGCTGATCCGCTATCGCTGCTACCGGTGCGGGTGTAGAAACTTCTCGCGCGGACTTTACAGCGCGCTGACGCGCTCTTAGGACCCTGAAGCACAGGATCATATAGACCAGCAACAGGGGAATCACGATTTTAAGATCATAAGACTCCTTATGATAAATCGTCCCCTCTCCCACCGCCGGTACAACGCCTGGTGCAACGGGAAATCCATGCATTCCAGCGAGAGCGTCAATATTCAAAATGTGTATGATCGGGATGCGGTCCTTCGCATAATAGTGCAAGGCGCCCCGTTGCGCCCAGTTGTACGGTTTCAATACCCGGTTGAGCCCGGGTTGTATCAACCGCCCATTTTGGCTGTTACCGATACTGGCGACGCCGCCACCGATATTGACATAGGCGCGGATGCCCCGCTCGCCCGCATCGCGGTTGAAGATACTGATTCGCTGCTGGACCGCTTCTTCAAGCGTCCTCTCATAGAGCAATTCGGCGCCGTTGCGCTTAATCGCTTCGCTGAGAAGGCCGCGGCCCATGGGGCTCAGCGTTCGACCGCGGTCATTGCTGCCTCCCAGGGAAGCGGCGACGCTCGTCGTTTTGAGAAGCCTCTGCCGACTCAGGTAAGTCTCCATATCGAGCCATGTGAACTTTGGATCATTGGCCCCCCACATACTGGCGCCGACGGAAGTGATACAGATCGGTTTCAGGTTCAATTCCTCGGCGGCGGCAAGCATGCAAATATTTAAGGCCGGAAACGATCCCGTGAAACTGATCGCAACCGGATCGCCGGCTTTCAATCCAATGTCATAGAAGTACTGCACAAAAAGGGCGGCGAAGTTCGGGTTGATTGATGTCAGCTTCGCTTCGAGGACACCCCGATCCGTCGTCGTTTGGGTGAACTCCTGGCCGACCAGTCCGGTCGAGGCCGGATCGCTTTCGGCATCCAGCGCGGCGGGCGTTCCCATCCGCGCCTGGCGGATCGCCTCGAAACATCGGACGGCGCAGGTCGCCGCCTGGGTCTTCTCAAGCATATGCGGCTGGGGCTTCAAGATCCGCGTCGCCTCGGCGGCCATGTGAAACCCAATCCCGATGAGGGCCAAAACGACTAAAAAGACATCGATCCGCCGCGTCCAGGGAAGGTTTTTTGTGATGTCTTTAGTAATGTCTTTAGTAAATATTCGCCTCAAGAAGGGCTCCTCCGTGTAGCACAATCAGTGCAAGGCGAACAAGGACGGCGGCAATAAACATTGCAGCGACGGTTTGTATAATTCCCTGGCGGGTCATCCAGTAGGCAATCAAACCCGGAATGATGTACCCGATGGCGGATATCCCTTCGCGGGAGGTAAAAGCGATCACCGGAAGCCGCTCCATGAGCGCGCCGAAAACAAATCCCAGAAGGACGGCCAGAACCAGGTTCCTCCGGCCGTAGAGCAAAAAGACGCGGCCCGCCAACTTGACGCAGACAAAGGTGATGACGGCGGCGATAGAGGTGCCCAAAAGTTTCAACGGCTGGTCAAGAAAGAGTGCGATATACCCCGGGACAACAAAACCCCCGGCGGCGAATCCGACCGCTTCGGTAAAAAGAAGACTTGCGACAAGGCCCAAACCAATCGCTTCGGCAATCAACAACTCGAACCTCCATCCTGAGACACAATGGGCTGTGATACATACGCCAGGATTTCGTGGCCCAACCCTCCGATATTACCAATGCCGCCGACCCTCGCCCGGGTGGGGCTCAACTCGGCGATCCGGTCAAAGATAGCACTCGGTGTGACGCGGCCAAGTGTTTTCAACCGGTCCCGGGGAACCTGCCGTTCGAATTGCCGTTGCACCGCGTTGGGAATATCCCCGACCAAAAAGTAGTAGTCGGCCCGGATCGTGTCCTCCACCGCCTCGGCGAATTGCAGCGATCGATCCAGACGATCCCCGCGGAGATTCAGCAGCGCGAAGGTGATATCTTCCCGCTTGGTGCTGTATCCAAGCTTCTGCCAAATAGCGATTGTTGATTCCAGATCATTGGCCGCGAAGGCATTCATGAATTCGATCTCACGACCAAGCCTGGTCAGATGCCAGCGTGTACAGGCGCCGACATCAGGGGTCGATTTGTGCATCCCACGGATCGCAACCTCGTCGGGGATGTTGAGATACCGCGTCACCGCCAAGGTCGTGGCGACATTTTCCTCGTGCTCGAGATAAGAAAATCCGTCCATGGCGTTCGGTGGGATGACCATCGGATCGGCGACGACAAAAATCGAGCCACGGCGCTCGGCGACCTCGCGCATCAGGCCGGCGTGGCGGCTGCAACCCACAACGGTCAATCCCTTCCGTGGAATCGTGGATGAGAGGGCGACGGCGACGTCGGCGACCGTCGGTCCCATCACGTCGAGATGATCCGCGCGGGCGTTTGTAATCACGCCGATCGTTGAATGCATGATTTTTTTCTCGCAGATCCTCTGCAGATCGGGCCGCACCGCCATACATTCCATGACAATAACCTCGGCCTTCTCGCGCCGGGCTCGATCGAGCACATTGATCTGCTCGCAAATATTCGGTGTGCTGAGACGGATGACCGGCTCTTCTCTGCCGTCGGGGAAGATCATCCGCGCTTTGGAGCCGGTCGTCTTGGCGAAGGTCCGTTTGCCGGATTCATTGATGGCCGAGGCGATGAGGCGTGTCACCGAGGATTTCCCGCGGCTTCCGTTGACATGAATGCGAATAGGGATCGCCCTCAACGCCCGGCGATGGCGCCACGTCTCGAAACCCCATAGCATGGCGACGCATGCTACTGCCAGCCACAATACTGTCAAGGCGGACTCCTCCTGGGGCTACCGGTTTCGCCAATGCGGGGTCGCAGAACCCCCACCCATGACTCCTAAATCCCTGTTATTGATAAGTACCCGTTTCGATTATACCGATAACCCTTGAGATCCATCCTCCGAGGAAAGGATAGAACCTCTATTATTATACCCTCTGATGCCGGTCATCGTAAAGCGGCGCGGGCAAGAGCCGGCCGCTCAATGGCGGAATCGCCGGGCAAGACACATCGGGATCCTCAGGGCTCTTTCGAAAAAACGCAAGGGGTGACCCCCTGGGATCGTTCCTGCCGGTTGAAAAACTCGGGTGGACCACAACACGAACATTAGAATTAATAATTCATTGCATAAACATAATTGCAGGATATAGACCGGCGGATCCCGGATTGCCCGGGACCTGTGGACTTCGGCCCGGCGGATAGAGTATTCTGCGCTGGATCATCACTGTTCATTGAATCTCTCTTTAGAAAAGGAGCCTCTGTCTTGAGAACGACTCTCCTGCAAACCCCTTTCCTGCGAAGCCTTCTGTCGCTTCTTCTGTCGATTGCCGTTCTCTCGAGCGGATCCCTCTTCTCCATGGGATGTTCTACCCGGGCGGAGTCGGGCACCTGGACCGCTGATTCCACCCTGGTTTATCCCGGCAAGATAGCCGGAGATGTCACCTGCACCATCACATTCTGCGAGAAGTTCAGCAGCAAGACCGGCCAATGCACCGGTGTCAGCCGTTCATTTGAGATGATGGAAGACGCCAAGGTGAGGGCCGTGATCCATCTCGAGAATGTATCCGCCCGCGGAGACGACGATTTGAGCTTTCATCTTGTTTGGCTCGATCCCAACGACGATACAATCTTCAAGAAGCGGGTTGAGGTCACACCGGACCCATCAAATACCACGCTGACGAGCTCTCTATCTATTACTCCCGACAACCGGGAGCTGGGGCGTTATAAATTTCGTCTTTACCTTTTCCGGGAACTGATGGCCGAGAAGTCGTTCGAGTTGTACTAAACTCGGAGCATTTATATCGGATCCTTCCGGGACGGATGACATGGGTGTGCCGACATGATGCCGCTGGAAGCCAAAAGATCCAGATTTTTACTACCGGCCCTTGTCCTGTCGGCTCTTTTCGCATTTCTGGGTTTACAAGCCGCAATTGTCATTCATGATTGCCATCATCACGGCTGTCGGTGCATGGATCATCATGAAGATTCCGATTGTCCCATCTGCTCTTGCGTTTCTAACAGCCCGGCGAGCCTAACGGTCGTCGTAACACTCACGACCAACCAAATCCGGCTCCCCTTTTCGCCGGTTCAAGCTCCGGCGGAGATCGAAGCCGACCAAGTTCCCTGCTGCGGACGCTCTCCTCCCGCCTTCTCCTGATATTTATCGCAATACATTCATCGATTAAACATCACATGTAACCAAGGAGGCGCATGATGCGTTACCTCGCGGTATTTGTTATACTTGCAATCTTGGGAGCCGCCGCTCAGCCTCTGCCGGCTCAGTCATCCAGCACCGCAACCGGTGTTTCCAACTCCATGAATCCGGCCATAAGCGTCAACGGCTTGTTCTTGGGACAGGTCTCGCGGGACAATCCCGATCACGAATTCAATAATATTAACGTGCAGGAAGCCGAAACCCGGTTCACCTCCATCGTCGATCCCTATTGGAAAGCGGCCCTCACTATTGCCGGCCACCCGGCGCATTCGCATGCGAGTCCGCACGATGCCGGGGAAGATAATCCTGACGATCAAGCGGTTGAAGAAACCAGCGCTGATTTTATCTTTCACATAGAAGAAGCCTACATCGACGGACGGGCCCTTCCCGCCGGATTCGCCCTCCGGATGGGGAAGTTCTTCCTTCCTTTCGGCAAGCATGTTCCGCTTCACACACATCAATTCCCCTTTGTGCATTCGCCCCTGGGCGTTTCCGCAATTCTAGGCGAGCACAGCCTGAGTGAATCCGGCGCCCAGATCACAGCCACCATCCCGGTTCCATGGTACGCGGATCTCTCGGTTTACGGCGTCGATGGGCGGGCCGGGATTTTCGATGCGGCAAACAAGAATTACGTCTTCGGCGCGTGCACCCATCACCTTTGGGACATTGGCCAGAATTCAACATTGGGGCTCGGCGGCTCGGCGCTTCAGGGCCCGGATGGGAGGCATCCCGGCGAGTCGATCCAACTCAATATCTACGGAGCGGATCTAACATATAAGTGGGTCTCCGCGGGACAATCCAAAGGGCCCGCATTGAATTTTACAGCAGAGCTGATCGTTCCCGATTCCGAAGAGAAGGAAGGAAGCCCTCTCGGCTGGTATTTCTTCACACAGTATCGCCCTCACAGGAATTGGTGGCTTGGGGGCGCCGTCAGCCAAGCGGTCGATATTCTTGGTGGTCATTCTGATCATGAGAAAGACGAATCTGAAACCCCCCTCGGGGAAATGTGGGAATATAAATTCAATCTCACCTTTGCTCCGAGCGAGTTCAGCGCCTTGCGTGCCGAAATAGTCTTTTCCGACGACCGCGCCGGCGATGAAGACGATCTGCAATTCTATCTCCAATGGAATTTCACGATCGGCTCTCATCCGGCGCACTTGTACTAGGGGGTGTCATATGCCAAGGCGAATCACAAATTTATTGACGACTGTTGCGGCCATCTTCTTGTTTGCCGCACCGGCATCGCAAGCCAAGTTAAAGGTCGTGGCCTCGATTTCCGACTTGGGATGGCTCGCACAACGCGTCGGGGGCGACGCGGTTGACGTCTCCGTCCTCTGCCCCGGCAACCGCGATCCCCACTATCTCCCGGCAAAGCCATCCTTGACGCGCAAACTGCGCAAGGCCGATCTGTTGATTTATAATGGCCTGGAGCTTGAGATCGGATGGCTGCCCCTGCTGATCAACACCGCAAGAAATCCAAGGATCGAATCCGGTGGCGGCGGCGAGCTTGATTGTTCTCTTGCGTTGACGCATATCCTCGAAATTCCATCAGGCCCCGTCAGCCGCGCCGAAGGTGACATCCATCCTCTTGGAAACCCGCACTATTTGATCGATCCACGCAACGGGGCCGCCGTCGCGACGCTGATGGCCGAGCGGATGGCCACGCTCGATCCGAAGTCCGGCGGTGATTACCGGGCCCGCGCCGCCGCCCTGGTGAAGGAGATCGAAGGGAAGTTGCCGGTCTGGGAGGATCTGGCCCGGCCGGCGAGGAATCACTCCATTGTTGTTTATGCCAAACAATGGGAATACCTGACGGAGTGGCTTGGCCTCACCGCAATCTGCGCCATCGAGCACAGACCCGGTATCGCTCCATCCCCAAAGCATGTGGAGGAACTTATACAAAAAGGAAAACATCTCGGTAATTCAATCGTGATCGCAGCACCTTGGAATCATCTCGATGCCGCCCGCAACACAGCGGATCGCATGGGGGCGCCCTTCTTGATCCTTCCGCCGGCGGTTGGATCCACAGAAGAGGCGGCCGGCTATTTTGACATGTTCGATGACATTTGCTCCAAGCTGGGAACCGCGGCGGCGTCCGACTCAGCGCGGGCGAAGGAATCGGGGATAATGCCATGAATGGATTCATTGAAATGATGGCGGCTCCGATGGCCGTTACGCTGATCCTCGTCGCCATGCACGGGTACCTCGGAACACATGTTGTGAGGCGGGGAGTCATCTTTGTCGATATTGCACTGGCGCAGATCGCCGCCTTCGGGGTGGCGATCGCGCTTCTCCTGGGGAGCGATGTCGGCACCGATAAGGCTTTCATCGTCGGTCTCGCCAGTACTTTCATCGGCGCATTGCTCTTATCTCGAACACGGACGCACGACGCCAGGATTCCTCAGGAAGCCTACATCGGCATCATCTATGTCGTCTTCAGCGCTGCAATGATCCTGATTTTGACGGGGATCCCGCACGGAGGGGATGAAATCGACCATCTGCTTGTCGGCGCGATCCTTTGGGTGACTTGGCCCGTTGTGATCAAAACAGCCGTACTCTACGGCATTCTCGGCGCCGGTCTCGTCTGCATGCACCGATCTTTAACATTGATCTCTGAAGATTCCGCAGCCGCCCGAAGCCGTGGACTTTCCCTTCGTACCTGGGATTTCCTTTTTTATATGGTTCTGGGCACGGTCGTGACATCCAGCGTTCAGATCGCCGGTGTGCTGCTGGTCTTTACGCTTCTGGTCGTGCCCAGCGTGATGGCCATCCGGCTCCTTGAACGGTCACACCATCGGTTTCTGTATATTTTAGGGATCGGCGTTGTGGCGGTGGTCACCGGATCGGGCGCCAGCTACATCTTTGATCTGCCGACCGGCGCCGCCATCGTCTGCACCTTTGGGCTCTTTCTGGGAGTTCAGGTGATCATGGAGATTATCTTGAGGCGGTGATATTTCCGTCTATCCTCCGCCAGCGAAAAGGGAGCCGTCACCGGCTCCCTTTTCCCGATCCTACTGGGTCGCTTCGCTAAAGCATCCAAATCCGCCGAGACCCTTTTAAATCATTTGGATCAGGTAGTTCTTGCTGCGGCGCTTCACACCGCCGAACCAATACGCCAGCGGCAGCATCACGACAAGCATCACCGCCAATCCGACAAATGAGCCCAGCACCGCATACTCCCGGTAGTGGAAATCCATCCGTTTGACAAAAACGCCCAGGATCCCGATATGCACCGCATAGAAAAAGAGCGGCACCCGGCCGACAATACCCAGCCAGGCGGTCAGCCTCGGGATGATTTCTCCAAGAATCATGATGAGGGACATCATGATGCAGACCGCGCCGGTGAACCAGATATTGTGATAGAGGCTCGGCGGGTATTTCTGATCAAGGAAGAAGGAATATTGGAAGAACTCAGAGAAGGGAAAGATGTTTCCATAGCCGCGGCTCAAGCGGATCGCGGTGGCGATCGCCAGCGCCGCGAAGCCGATGATAAGAGTCATCGTTATCCGCTTTTTCGGCGTCTTCCAAATTTCGAGCCACCCCGTCGCCAGGACCGATCCCATCGCCCCCAAACCAAACCAGGGGATCAATGGATACTTTGTAAAGTCCCCGGCGGCGACAAGAAGCTGCATCGGATAGATCTGCCAGGAATCGGCATTGTAGGGGATCTTTAACAGAAGGGGATGAATCAGGAAGGCGGCCAGCGCGGCGGCGAGCCGAATTTGCCAGCGGGTGTTCGCCAGGAGGGCCAAACAGCACATCGCCAGGCCGATCGTAGCGATGATTCCAAAATGTTCCGGCTTGAAGCTGCTGAATCCACCCCAGGATGAATTCACCCATGTGATTTGCACGAGAACGAGAAAAAGCCCGCGCTGCAATAAATGCCATTTGGCCTGCCGGTCCCCCTGACCGGCCTTGCGACGCCGTTGATACGAGTACCAGGTCATCGCACCGTTCATGAAGAGGAAGCCGGGCGCGCAGAGATAACCCATATATCTCAAGGAGAACTGGCCGAAGGTGGCAAAAAAAGGATCCAGCGGATCGAGGCTGTGCCAGACTGAATTCAAAAAATAATTGCAGTGCCCCAACAACATCATGACGCCGATCAATCCACGGAATTGGTCGATAAAGAGAAACCTAGGCTTTTTTTTGGTCACCTCACCCATCCCATCATCCCCAACAAGTTGTTAATTAAAGCCTTAGGGTTTAGATGCCTCACCCAACACCCTGCCCCCGGACCGCTGCATTCTGACACGGAACATGGAGACTCCGCAAGAGCTCCCGTGGCGGGGAAAAGAATCCACATGGCTTTGGGGGACTTTCGTATCCCTTGCCATTCATGTAATCTAACCAAAGTTGTGTCCCCAGGGGGGAGGAGAGGGCACTCCGGGAGGGGAGGCAGCAGGGAATCGGTCTGCACCGATTTAAACGCTGACTTGGGGAGCGAACCAGCATGATCCATCGATGTCGCCTGGGTGTTCTTGCATCACTTGTTTTAATTCTGGCTGCCGGTCACGTTTACGGAGAGGGTTCCGCGTCTCAACGGGACATTATCCCATTGAGCCGCCGGATCCTCACGGATCTCATTCCATCTTCCGCGCAAGACCCCACTCCCCCTAAGAAGAAAAGCAGCTCGAAAAAAACAAGCGGGACAAAGAAGGCAAAGCCCAAAAGGAAGGCGAATCCGATAAAGGTTTCCGGCAACTTTTTTCTCAAGTTTCTTTATACCGGCAACGCCTACAATTACTCAGAAGAGTATATCAGCGAGTTCCGCCATAGCATGAACCCCCATAAATTCGCGATGAACACGGTGGATGATCTTGTTGTCGAGCCTCGAATCGATGTGGATTTTGAAAAGAAGTTTATCAAATACGGCCCGACAACCCTCGGCGTATCTTATATCCGGTCTCAGTACACATCGAACCACAATAAATCCAAGGACTCCTTCCGAATAGATATTAGACAGCCTGTGTGGGGCAGTGATTGGATGAGTTTTGGATATTCCCTTACACCCTATTCTTACATCCGGAAAATGTCGGATAGGCCGCCTTACGTTCCCCGCTCGACACCGATCGATTATTTCGCCTTCCAGTATACCAATAATACTTTTGCGTTTGAATACGCCCACCGGTTTTCCTATCCCTACCGGCTCAACATCCGGGCGGGACGGGTGATCCGTTATTACAACCAACCCCAAATGGAAAACGACAATTGGGAGTGGTACATCGGCGGCAAATTCTACTGGTACGCATCCAAGAGCTGGCGTTTCAGCGCGGAATACAGATATAGCGACGCCCCGGCGCGCGCGGCCGATTCGATCGGCGAAACGCTCGAAACTTCCGATGACTCCGATCCCTCTTTCGAACGGGACGCCTACTATATTGATTTCCGTTACGCCCCGCGCGGAAAACTGTGGATCGCGAAGTATCTGACCCTCTCACTTGCCCTTAAGGACTACTACTTTACCAGCGACCGTGTGCTGTACCGGGATGGATACCATGTCGGCCGGTTGGATGAGATCGACACATACAGCTTTACTGTCGATACGGAAGAGATTTATGGCCCCATAACACTTGAGCTCGGCTTTTTCTATGACGAGCGCCGGACAACATCCCCCTGGGAGGGGGTGGCGGCAGACAAGGATTATATCGATAGGAGTTTTTGGCTGGGCATGAGCTATCCCTTCTAGGCTTTGGCCCCGAATGACACAGGAAAAGAGGAGAGGAAGAATGGTTCGCTTGACGACTCGATGGGTTGGGATTGGGCTCGGCGTCCTGACGGCGCTTTCCGCGGTTATTCTGATGCTTCCCGGCTGCGCGGAACAGGACCTGTACAAACCGCCGGTCTCACCCTATGAGGTCCTTTCGGTTCTGCCGCTTCCGGCCAGCGCCGAGGATGTGGATGTTCTCGGGGATATTGCGTATATCGCCTGTGGACAGGCGGGGCTTATTACGGTGGACATCTCCAATCCGTATGCTCCTGTCATCCTCTCCCAGTTGGACACAAAGAAGTTCGCCGAATCGATTGTCGTCGCCAGCACGCCCTTCGGCGACGGGGTGATCGAAATCGCCTTTATCGTTGAAGGAACCGAGGGTGTCACAACCTGGGATGTAACCCATCCTGACAGCGTCTTCTCCTTCCATCAAGGAACGACGGCCGTCGACGGCAACGGCCTCTGCATCAAGTTGCCGGACAATCCGGGCGACCCCTATATCATTTATCTAGCCGAGAACTGGAAGGGCCTGCGGATCTTCAAGTCCGACCCCTTTGTTCCCGGTCTTCTTAATTATGAAGGCGCCTTCGCCTATGGGCGCGGCTATGCCAAAGCGGTCGCCGTGGAAGATGGTTTCGCCTACGTGGCGGATGACGAGATGGGCGTCACGGTTTTTGACGTCCGCAACCCTGTACTCGGCCAGATGGATGTCGTCTCTTATTGCGATACCGATGGATGGTCACGCGGTATCGCTGTTCATGACGGCATCGCCTATGTGGCCGACGGCTACAACGGCTTTGTCATCATGGAGACACACGGCGCCGAGCCTCCGGTCCCAATCGGGCATTACCTCGAAGTGTTGGGGCTCTGCCGCGACGTCGTTTATCGCGACGGCTTGGCCTTTGTCGCGGCGCAGGACGGCGGGGTGCATATCTTTGATGTGAGAAATCCGGCAAAACCCGAACACATCGGCAGCAATATCACGAGCTATGCGCAGGGCATCGCTCTTTCCTCATCCGGCTTGCTTGTTGTCGCCGACCGCTCCGATGGACTGGTTATTCTCGGCGGTCCGGGACCCTTCAATGACACAACGCCGCCGGCGGCCATCGGCGACCTGGCCGCCGTGCCGGTCGACTCGACCAGCATCCGCCTTGAGTGGCACGCGACAGGAAACGATTTGTACAATGGCAGAGCGGCGGAGTACGACATCCGTTACTCCGAGCTTGCCATCACAGAGGCGATCTGGGATTCCTCCGCCGTCTTTAAAACCGGCTTCAATCTGACCCCTGCGACAAGCGGGACGGCTGAAAGTTATCTCGTCGAGAATCTCATCCCGGGCACCCCGTACACCTTCGCCATCAAGGTTGCCGATACAACGCCGAATTGGTCCGGGATCTCCAATGTCGCTTCGGCCGTCACCCCGCTGGGCAATGTGCCGCCGACCCTATCGAACGGAACGGTGTCACCGGAAGCCGGCGCCCCGGAGACCCAGTTTATTTTCTCCGTTCTGTATACCGATGGAGATGGGGATGCGCCGATACAGGCCGATGTCATCATCAACGGCACAAATTACGCCATGCAGCTTGTGAGCGGCGACTACGAGAATGGGGCCACCTACCACTACGAAACGGCGCTGTCGGTCGGATCCTATGAGCACGCCTTTGCCTTTGATGACGGCGAGGGCCACGCCATTCAGACACCCCTCACGAGGGGTCCATGGGCGGGCACTGTCCTCCAGATGGGCAGCCCATTGAATGAAGTGGGCCACGGATTCAACGAAACGCTTCACACGGTCGTATTGACCCACGATTTCTGGATCAGTGATCACGAGGTAACACAGGCGGAGTATGAAGATGTCATGGGCGTGAATCCTTCCCGCTTTGACGGCGATAATCTGCCTGTGGAGAAGGTCACCTGGCTGGATGCGGTATCTTACTGCAACATTATTTCCGACCGGGACGGATATGAGCTTGCTTATACAATCGACGGCAGCGTCGTGACTTGGAATAAAGAGGCCGACGGATATCGTCTTCCCACAGAAGCCGAATGGGAATATGCCTGCCGCGCCGGGACACAGACGGCCACCTGCAACGGCAACCTGACGGAAGAGGCCTGCGGGGTCGATCCGGTGCTGGATGCGGTCGGCTGGTATTGCGGCAATGCCGCCTACATGACGCATGATGTCATGAGCAAGGCGCCCAACAGCATGGATCTCTATGATATGCACGGTAATGTCTGGGAGTGGTGCTGGGATATTTACATGGAAGATCTGGGGACGGATGTCGTCGTCGATCCCAGCGGTCCTCCCGGCGGCGCGCAACGCGTCGTTAAGGGCGGTTCCTGGTACTATTACGCACGCGAGTGCCGCTCCGCATCCCGTGCGCCCTATTGGCCCAACTCGCAGGATGACATTCTCGGATTCCGGGTGGCGCGGACGGTCCCTTCATCCGGGAAGAAAGTTCAGGCGCGATGATCAGGCCTTTTGCAGAGGATCTCTAAGAAAAAAGTTATTCTCTACTTCCCAGGCCGGGGTCACCGTTCTTGCTTCCTCGTTCATGCGAGTGCACCCCGCGGCGGAGCAATTTAATGGCGGATTCAAGGGATTCCATCCCCGTCAGAATCCCGACGGTGACGGCGGATAGGGCGATGGCGCCGAGGAGGTGACCGAGTCCTATCGCTGCGCCGATGGCTGCCAACACCCAAATAACCGCGGCCGTTGTCACGCCCGACACGGTCCCTTCTCGCGCAAGGATCACACCAGCCCCTAGGAATCCAATCCCGGTCACCAGCTGGCCGAGAACGCGGGTGGGATCGGAGCTAGAGCTGGCGACCCCGGAACCGAGATGGATGAAAACAGCGGTGCCGAGGCATATGAGACAGCTGGTGCGAACACCGGCGGGCTTGCCGCGCAGCTGCCGTTCAAGGCCGATAATGGTTCCGCAGAGAACGGCCACCCCAATGGTGAGCCAGAAAGGGGAGGAAAAAGGATTAAAGTAGTTCACTAAAAGACTCCTTCTGTACACCTAAGATATCAAGGCCGCCCGGCGGTCGGTCTAAGAAATTATCCCCTGTTCCCTCGTGTTGAGTCGATGGCGTGTTGAGACGACAGAGCCGTTGGAGTTTTTTAGGCTTCTTCGAGCTCGCTGAGAAGTTCCTTAATGAGTTCTTTAACGGTGACAATTTTGTCAATCCGGTGCGCGTTTTGCCCGCAGAAAATGAGGCCGTGGTCCACATCGCCAAAATAGGAATTCAGCAGAGCCAGTGCAATACAATATTTCGCCTCTTTGACCTTGCAGGCCGTGAGACATCTGTAGGGGCAACTTATTTTCAACTTTCCTTTAATTTCAAGATCTTTTAAGAATTTATTATATATCGCCCGGCCGGGCATGCCGACAGGACTCTTAATGATAACAATGTCCTCTTCTTTGGCATCCAGATATGCTTGCTTGAATTCTTGAGATGCATCGCATTCTTCGGTGCAGACAAAACGGGTCCCCATCTGGACACCAGAGGCGCCCAGCGACAGCATTCGCGCGATATCCTTTCCGCTATAAATGCCACCTGCTGTGATAACAGGAATTTTCTTTCCGTATCTGTCTTCATAGGGTTTAATCGTTTCCAGAACTTCAGATAAGAGTTTTTCGATGGAGAAATCCTCTAAACGCGTCAATTGCTCTGGTGAAAAACCGAGATGTCCGCCGGCCAGCGGCCCTTCCAAGATTAATCCATCGGCGATTCTTCCGTAGCGCCTTTCCCAGCTTCGCAGAATAAAATCTGCAACTCTGGCGGAACTGATGATGGGTACAAGGTTGACACTGGGATCCTGCACCAAAGCCGGAAGCCTGGTCGGCAACCCGGCGCCTAATACAATTATTTTGATTCCGTCTTTCACCGCGGTTTGAATGAGATCGTCTACGTTGCTAAGCACACTCATGAAATTTACGGCGAGGAGGCCGTCTGTCATTTCCCTGGCTTTGCGGATTTCACTTGATAGCGCTTCTCTGGATGTCTTTTCATAATCTTTTTCCGAATCTTTGTGGTCTCCTAAACCGATGCTGGAAATGGTACCGATCCCGCCCTGGTTTGCGACCGCCGAAGCGAGCGAAGCAAGAGAAATTCTGACACCCATCCCCCCTTGAACAATAGGTATCTTTGCAGACAAATCGCCGATCTGAAGCTTAGGAACGTCCATTTCTGTCTCCATACTTCTTAATCACAAGGCAGGCGTTGCCGCCACCAAAACCAAACGAATTGCTCATGGCCGCATTTATATCCATCGATTCGGCCCCATTGGTGACATAATCAAGAGAACAATCAGGGTCGGCTTCCTCAAAATTAATGGTTGGCGGAATGATGCCCGTGAACACACTCATTACAGTCGCCACAAACTCCACGGATCCGGCGGCCGCCATAAGATGGCCGATCATTGATTTTATTGAGCTCACCTTCAGGCTCTTTGCATGTTCGCCGAACACTTTTTCAATGGCCGCGCTCTCACATTTGTCATTTAAAACAGTGGATGTGCCGTGCGCATTGATATATTCGACATTCTCTGCATCCAAACCGGCGTCTCGCAATGCCGCCTGCATGACCCTGATCATGCCGTCGCTATTGGGCTCCGGCGCCGTAAAGTGATAGGCATCAGCTGTATTGCCATATCCCGCGATTTCAGCATAAATGCGGGCGCCTCGCTCGAGGGCGTGTTCCAGATTCTCCAAAACAGCGATGCCGGCCCCTTCCCCCATCACAAACCCATCACGATTCTTATCAAAGGGTCTGCTGGCGTTTGAAGCATTATCATTTGGAGTCATGGATCGTGTGGCGCAAAAACATCCATAGGCCAGCCGCGTAATACATGCTTCGGAACTGCCCGCCAGCATGATATCGGCATCCCCTCTTTGAAGAATCCGGAAAGCATCGCCAATGGCATTTGATCCACTAGAGCAGGCCACCGATGGAGCGGAAAGAGGACCTTTCAAGCCATGCTTGATGGAAACCATGCACGCCGCCATGTTGATCAGCAGCTTGGACACAAAAAACGGATTCAAGCCATCGGGTCCATTTTCTTGAAGCGCCGCATATCCATCTTCGATGGTCTGTGAGCCACCGATGCCGGAGCCGATGATAACGCCGGCCCTATTCTTATCAAATGAGAAAGAGTTTAATCCTGCATCATCAAAAGCCATTGCCGAGGCGGCAACCCCAAACTGCGCGAATCGATCCATGCGCCTGGCTGCTTTTTTATCAATCCATTCTTCGGGTTGAAAAGATTTCACCTCTGCCGCCAGCTTGGACCGAAATTCCGCCGGATCAAAATGAGTGACCCTTGCAATTCCGTTTCTCCCGGCCTCCAAGCCCTCACAAAAGCTTTTTACACCTATGCCTACCGGCGTTACAGCACCCAAGCCCGTTATAACAACCTGATGTTCTTTCATAACACATTTCTTTTTAGATATTTTACAAAGACGTGGAGCCGCATTATTAAATTTGACACCTTTTCTTTTAGATAATCATTTCTTATCGCACAACTGACCTTATGTTGAATTCAGTCAGATGTTCCAGACTTCTAATCTCGACATTTCTACATCCCAACATTGCCACATCCTGGAACAACTCACAAGCATTCGATCTCAACCCCAATTCCTCACTCCAACCCGCCGGGGCTTGGAGCAATCGCTCAAGGATAGCGCCCCATCAGAGAACAGCTTAGAAACCGCGCCTCCCTCCCGGGTACCCTCAAACTGACAGGACAGAAGACGCTGGGCCGGGAGCCTGAGGGGTTGAGCCCCTATGAGCTCGTTCGGGTCGTTCCCGATGCCCCCCCCCGGTCCCGCGTCCTCGATGCCTCGACGAAGAGGCCTGAGTCAGGTGCCCGCCGGCCGGTCTGGGCAATCGCCCTGGAGTCACGAGTGATTCAACAGAACATAAGCGAGGTCTTGTGGGGGATTGTCCACATCAAGATGAAAACTGTTTCCGTTTACTCTTATGACATTCTGTTTACCCTTTAAGAAATCTTCTGCGGTGTTGGGCAAGAAGGCAGAAAGATCCGTTCTGTAATGCATCGGGAAAACAACCGCTCCTGGATGGAGTTGTTTGACAACCTGATCAGCTTCATCCAATGAAATTGTATACTTACCGCCGACGGGGATCATTAGGACATCAATATTTCCGATCTTATCGATCTGTTCATCGGAAAGCAAAACACCCAGGTCGCCCAGATGAGCCACCCTAATGCCATCGAACTCAAAAACGAAAATTGAATTCAACATGGGGCTTATCTCCGGCTTATTGTGGTTTGAAACAACATTATAAATTCTCACATCGCCGATTTGCTCATCAATCTCCACAAACTTCTGCAACAACCCTTGATCTCTTGGCCCCACAAGGCCTTTCAGAATGATAGGATTTCCCGAGACGGCGTCAACGTTGTCATGATCGATATGCCCGTGTGACACGGTGACAACCGTTGGCTCCACTTCTTTGGGAACGCTGTATCCCTCGAGCTTCATTGGATCTGTCATTATCTGAGTGTTTTGCGAGGTTGTGATTAGGAAACATGCGTGTCCATAAAAAGTAAATGTGACCTTGGTTGAAATGCGGGCCCCGGAAGTTGATGAAAAGCAAAAACTTAATAGTGAAAGCGCCAGCATATATTTCATCTTAACTTCTCCTTTTAATAAACGCCGTTGCAGGCTCCCGCATGGCGGCTAATAAACCGACGGCTGCCACCGCCGCGAAGACGGCGCCCGCAAGAAATGTCGCCGACGCGCCATGCGAACTCCATAGAAGACCGGCGATGACACTCGCCAGCAGCAGCGCGCCGCCGCTCACAAGATTGAATATGCCGAAACCCGTGCCGATTAACTTCGGCGGCGCGGTGTCGGCGACCAGTTTCGACAGCAAGCCCTGCGTGGAGGCCATATGTAATCCCCACAGGGCGGCCCCGGCAAACACGATCAGCGGTGATGCGGCTAAGGCCAGCACAAGATCGGCGGCAATCAGCAAGACAAGCCCGAGAAACAACAATGTGCGAGAGCTGATGCGGTCGGCGGCGGCCCCGGCAGGATAGGCGGCCCCGGCATAAAAGACATTCATAACAATCATCACAAACGGTACGCGGCCGATTTGAAGCCCGACATCCAGGGCGCGCAACACCAGAAAAGCCTCACTGAAGCGCGCCAGCATAAAGACGGCCCCCATCAGCACAACGAGCCAGTAGCGCATTGGAAGCCTTTTGGCGTCGGAAAGAGCAAGCGGAGCTTTTGCCGGGCCGTCCGGCTTCCCCCGCTCGGGCTCGCGCACATAAATAAGCAGCAGCGCCACGGCGATGAAGGCCGGCACCACGGCGACCCACATGACCGCCCTGATGTTATTGACGAACCAGATCATGAGCCCAACCGCCAGCAGCGGGCCCAACAACGCGCCGACGGAATCGAGCGCCTGGCGAAGTCCATAGGCCGCGCCTCGCAGTTTCGGCGGCGTAAGATCGGCAACCAGCGCGTCACGCGGTGCGCCGCGAATGCCCTTGCCTATACGATCTATAAAACGCGCTGAGAAGACCCAGCCGGCCGATGCAGCCATCGGGAAGATCGGTTTGGTGAAAGCAGCAAGCGTATAACCGAGAACCATTAGGAATTTGCGCCGCCCGAGGTAATCGCTGAGGGCGCCCGAGAAGACCTTCATGACAGCGGCCGCCGCTTCAGCCACGCCCTCGATGATGCCGACGGTAACCATGGAGGCGCCCAGGGTGGTGACCATAAATGCCGGAAGCAGGCTGTGGATCAGTTCCGAGGAGGTATCCATGAACAGGGAGCCGAACCCCAAAACCCAGATGCCTGCGGGCAAAGCACGCCATGCCGCCGGCGTGGACTGGGGAGATCGTGAATTAATTGAAGTTTGCACCCGCACCCTTGACCTTCAAAACGACAGGCCCCCTGTCGGATCCCCCTGCCGGATCTTTAACATCCAGAGCGGTTTATCTTACACATCAATGGTTTGATAATTCATCCAATAAAAGATCCAATGTCTGCTCGGAATAATAGTCGATTCCCATGGTTTCCCCCTCGATGCTGCTTGGATAATCCAGTGGTATTCTTTCTCTTAGGGGAAAGCCTATGCGGGTTCCGGTGTTTTTTAATTTAAAATCGTCTGTGCCGCCTCCCCTGCCCGCGGGGGGCATCCCCACAATGACCGCCCTACCATTCATTTTCATCCATCTAATAAAAAAGTCGCATGCGCTGCCGCAAATCTCATTTGAGCGAATATACACCTTCCCGCTCCATGAATTCTTCATGGAAATTCTATCTGTAATAAAATCAAAATCGTCCACGCCGGATTCTCTTCTATTTTCCTTGTCAATGATGTCGTAGAAAAACTTAAATTCCTTCTCAACACCCAAAGCATAGCTTAGATAGAGCATGTCATTGAATCCGCCTCCACTGCAGTCCTTCAAGTCAATCACAAGGGCGTCGGGGCCGATTTCCTTTATCATACCCATAATCGTTTCGATGTCGGCGGCTTCCCAAGCCACAAAATCACGCGGATGAAGAATGCAATATTTTTCCTTTTCTGTTTCCAGCATGTACAGCAGCAGCGAAGAATGGGGCGAGATGCTTTCATCCGGGAGATCTTCCAGCGACAAATACCCATTTCGCTGCAATAGCAACGTTTCTTTATTTTTCCGGCTTTTCGAGATGTCGGTAGTAATGGAACATTTCTTATACCCGATATTGAATACCAGCTTCTTCTGGTCTCTTAAAACTTCAATTTTGACATCTTCCAAACTGTCCATTGTCGGCGCCTGGCGCCGTATCAGAGATAGATTCCTCGCGGCGATTTCGTATGTTGCATTCCTGGTCGACTGTGGCTCTTTGCGGCCGAGTTCCTTTATATAATCCTTTGCGGGTATATTGTTTATATCTGAGATGATATCACCGATTTTGACCGGAGGAGCATAATGTGGAAAGATCTTTTTTACAATCAACAGGCTATCATCCGTAAATGTCGATACAAAACCCAGTGTGTAGAAAGTATCAACCGGTGATATTTCACGAGGTACATCCCAGTAGAAATGTCCGTCAGAAAAGGTGGCGCGCAGATTGCGGATTTCCTTAACAAAAGATTGTCGATTCCAGATGATAGTGTCGGCATGTAGTTTTCTTTGCTCCAGGAATCCAGACCTTGAAAGGGCGCATTTTCTTTCAAAATATATATATTTTGAGGAAATCAGCTCACAGGCTTCAAGATAATCCTCTTTAAATTCATCGCCCGAATATTCCTGCGAAACCGCCATACCCATTGCAAGCATCAGAAGAATGCTCGCTAAATATTTCATTTTCCGTATCTCCCAAGACTTGTATAACGCTCGCTGTTTTCTATGAAATCGGAAAGTCCATTCCCGATGCCGGTTTCCCCATCAACCGGCACATCGCAAGGATTTGGCCTTGATGAGAATATATATGTGTAAGGGGGCGTATAACAACATGCGCCGGCGTCAACATCCTTTCATTATTTCCCCATGTCATCATCTCGCGGGCGGTGTTGAGTTCCTCCGTAGAGGCCGCGCGCAGGTACTTCTGCGTCGCGGAGAAAACTTTCTTGCGGTACAACTCCAGCTTCTCGATTGTGGGGTAGTCTGAGTCATTCTCATCGACTTCGAGACGCCCCTGTAGCACACCGATCCAATACTCCTCTGCGCCGATAATGTGATGGATTTGCGCCCGGACCGAGGGATAGCCAAAACCATCCATCTCGCCATCCCGTTCCGCTGCGCTCAGCTGGCGGCAGTGCGCCAATAGTTTCTCCAGGCTGTGATGGGCGCGTTCATGGAGATCGAGCAGGGCTGCAGGCGTGTACATGGATCCTCCAGCATTTTGGGAATGTCATATATTGACGATGGGAACCCTAAATAGAAGCCCCAGGCGTCGGCCCGGGGCTTCCAGCATCATGCTCGGTGGGCCGTTTTGCCGCCCCGCCGGATCAAACTCATTTTACTTCACCAACATCAGCTTCAGGCTCTTCTGCTCCATGCCGGCGCTCAACTTGGCCAAATACAGCCCACTCGAGACGGCCCGGCCGTTGGTGTCATTGCCATCCCAGGGGATTGTCCACTGGCCGGGATCGGTGACGCCATTCACCAGTGTGCGCACAAGGCGGCCGGAAATGTCAAAGAGCTGCAGCTGCACATCGACGCGGATCGGCAAGGTGAAACCGAGTTCCACCGCTCCACGGAACGGATTGGCGCCGCGTGATGTCAGCGCGAGGCGGAGGTTACCGGAAACCGGCCCGTCATATATGTACGGGCCATGCATCGACTCATATCCGACAGGGTCGAGAATCCCGATCTTATACGCTATGACCGCATCCGGATCGACGTCCCTGTCCAAGTACGTATTCGTTTTGCTTCCGATTATCGATTTGGAGACTTCGGCAAAACCGCCGCCTTCCTGTTCCCGGTATATGCGGTATCCGTTCAACGGTCGGTCATCACACGGCGCCCAGCTCATTAGAATACCGCCATCCACCGGTTCCGCGGTAAACCGGGCGATGCGAACCGGATCATAGCGCGGCGGCTCGGTTGTAAAACGTATCGCCAATCCGTCGGAAAGGGGTGCGGCGCCGGGGGCGTATTCGTTCAAGTGTGAGTACTCGATGCCGATATCTTCGGTCTCGTTCTCAATCCCGACGGTCGAATACATCCGCTCATGATCATTGTTGACGATATTTTTATACTGGAACTCAATCACTCCGTCCCCCGTGGTTTGATTGGGATAATACGCGGGATCGTAGAGAATGAGCTGGAATGTCTGGAGATCCCAATCCGGCTCATTGGGACTATTAAAAACCGACCGCTCGTTGGCGAGCCGGCTCCACTCAACGACGAAGCGGTGATGGGCGTCATCACTATACGTATAGATACCATCGCCCACAAGAACATCGTCGACTTTAAACCCGGGATCGAGATTATCCCAGAAGGGAGCCATCTTCGCACCGCTTCCGTATGCGTCGGGCAGGCGCCAATTGTAATAGTCGTGGTAGGACAATGTGTCAAAAGAAGCCCAGCCATTGTCGCTGATCATCAGCCGGTCGTACGATTTCCCGTAAAATGTGAAGGGAAAGGGCACATCGACAAGGGTCGTTCGGTTGTCCCGCAATTCGATCCGTGTTCCGGATCCGCCATATAAAGTGGAGCAGGTAATCCAATCATAGAGCGGCGCGGTGTCGGGATAGTCGGTATCGGAGTTGTCGTAGGCGTAATACCCATACGCATCGGCGGCTAGAGGCGCCCGATGGTCCACCTCGCCGACGACAAGCGAAAAGTCCGTTTCGGAAATGTATCCCTCTTCTGTTGTGAGGATGAGCTTCATGTTGGCAACCTGGCCTATAAAAGCCTCATCGCCGGCTTGAACCGTAAAAGCTGTCTCGGAAAGACCACTGCCGCCGATTTCCAAGGCGGGGTAGCTGCTCGCCGAATCGATAACCGCAATAATGCCGGGCAGCTCCGACCGCAACACCGCCGTTGCGGCCGACGCCGTCAGCGAGCCGTCATTGGTGATCGTCACGGTGAGTCCGGCTGATTCTCCGGGATTCAAAACACCGTCATCGGCCACAGTATAAGATTCATAGCGCAGCGCCGGGGCAACCACCTGGAGATTGAATTCGGTAACCGAGGATCGTTCGGCGGCTTGGGCTTCCAGCAGGAAGATCAGGCGCAGCCCGTCGCCCGCGTCAGGGTCGACGGATATTGTAAAAGGGGCGTCCGGTATCGCTGACGCGCCCGGGGCGATATCGGGATAATCGGCGGAGCCGGTGACCAACTCCGCGCCGACCCCCACCGCGATGGCCGCCTGAAGACTCGTGGCGGCCGTTTCGCCGAAGTTGTGGAGGGTCACTGATAAATCGACCGTTTCGCCGGGGTTCACAACACCGTCACTGTTTCCAGCGGAGTCATCGATCTCGACGCCTTCAAAGGCCGCAAAAGCGCCCTCCGTCACCACATCAATCTGGCCGCGATAGGGAGCCAGACCGGTTCCGGTGACGGTCATGCCGACCGATCGCACCTCTCCGAAGAGGGCCGGCACCCGCGCGACACCATTTTCATCGGTCCACGCGCACCCCAGCGTTGTGTTGCCGGAGCTGATACCGACCCTGGCGCCCACGATCGGTGTGACATCATCATCCTCCGTCACAACGACATCGGTGAAATTAGCGCCCATCGGAATTTCACTTTGATGATCGACGAGGATCGCTTTCGGCGGAGCCATTAAAATTTCCATCTCAGGATCGCCGAGGAGATTATAAATATAAAAGTTGTGCTCCACCGAGGAATCTTCATATTCCGCATACTCAAGTTCTGTCGGGAATTGATGCAAGATCTCAAGTTTCGAGGCCAGCAATAGTGACCCCAACCGCCGTGCGCCGTCGGCGATAGACTTAAAAGCCCCGATCGCGGCGGCATCGTTAAAGCGGGTATGCGACCAGGGTTCGCTGTTGCCGATAAAGGCGACCGCTCCGCGGGGCTGTTCTTCGGTACCGGCGCGCAACCACGCCTCACCGAAGCAAATACCCTCCGCGGCGTAATCATTGTTTTGGCAGACAAAGCTGAAGACCGCGGGCAGCATCCAGCCATTTGTTAAACCAAAGACCTCGTTGGATGTAAAATGGGGGGGCTCCCAACCGTGAACTCCATAGGCCCAGCCCCTGTAACTGATGATGGAGACACCGCCATTGATTGCCGCGGGGATGAGTCCTGCATGATCGTCATAATGGGGTGGGTAGTAGACCGATGACACCGCTTCATAATCGAGGCCGAGCAACACCTCGCGGCACCAATTGCTGACCGCGACCGGCGTATCCGAGGCGTAATCGGCGCCAACGACCAATCCGCGCCGCAGCCAATCGGTGCCGACACCATCGCCGGAATCGGTGAAATAGGTTTGCCATTCATAATTGAGGATTTTTTTTATGACGGTTTTTGCCTCCGCCACCGTCTCGACCGAAAGCCGGCCGACATGCAGATCGGGAAACCAATCATCCCCATCCATCAGGGCATAGGGCAGGTCGCTTACACTCGCATGAAAATTCCATCCCGGAATTTGTCCCACATCTCCGACGAGGAGAACATATTCCGGCGGGTAGGCAGAATTGTGATACCGAGCCCGGATCGAATCCTGGATCACACCATTATCCGTCCCCCAGTCGAGTGTCGTCACGACATCAACGACGAAACCCTTTTCCCGCTTCCACCCCGCGAAGGGTTGCAGATCACTCTCAAAACGGGGATCGGTGATGATCAAGTAGCTTCCCGCTTCAACAGAGGAGAGAAGATACTGCTGCTCGGACGCGATGAGAATCTCTAATCCGTCAAAAAAACCTTTGCTGTGGCGAAGGGGATTGGAGGGTTGCTGCACCTCAAGGCCGCCGCTGTGAAAAACCTCAATCTCCACCGTCTTTGTGTGGATGGCCGAGGGTCCCTTTACCGGGGAGATGGTAATCGGCAGGAGCCGGAGCCCCCTCATGATCATCGGCGCGCCGGCCGTGATCCGGACAGCGGAAACCAATTCATCGTCTGCAAGCCGGACTTGAACATCCCCGGCATTCGTTGGGAGCACGACATAGCGGGTCACCGGCTCCTGAAAACTGGTGGATGACTCGCCCTGAAGGCTGACGGTCATTCTTCCGGGAGAGGAAGCGATCTTCATGGAAATCTCACTGGGATGGATCGATGGAAGTCCTTCAAGTCCGAGTGCCGCCGTTGTCAGCGACAAGAAAAGCGACAGCAAAAAAAATACGGACAACGCCGCAAGAATCCGCATACTTCCTCCCTGGTTAATGTCCATCACAAAACTCCCCCGCAGGCTCCCACACATCGGTGAGTCTTTAATTCGATGAGCCTTCTATCGGGTGAGCCTACCATCCTTGAAGAATAGATGCCACACGTTGACGAGCCGCTCGCTTTCGCGCGCGGCCCGTCCATAGACCTACCATGACAATGACGACAACCCTATCGGGCGTAAACCATACGCCGGGTTTGCGTTTCGCCGTTGGTGGTGAGGAGATAGAAATAGACGCCGCTGGCGACGGGATCTCCCGCATCATCCTTTGCATCCCAGACGCTGGTATGCATCCCCGCCGGTAAACTCCGGTTGACGAGAGAGCGAACCTGGCGGCCCGTCACATCGACAATCCGCAGACCGACAGCACCCGCCTTGTTCAACTGGAAGTGAACCGTTGTGGTTGTTCTAAAAGGATTTGGCCGGTTCGCGAGGAAGAGCCCGGTAACGACGCCGCCCTCTTCGACGCTGTCGGTGCAGCCGGCATCACGGGCGCCGAGACGGTCGCCGTTGCAGGCCCCACCGCCATTGGGATGGTTCCCCGCGGCGCATGGAGAGGTTGTCTCGATACCGAAATTGTCGGTTGGCATATCGCAAAAGAGAGGATCAAGCGAGAAGTTGTCGCCGGCATCGGTGCCGCAGATACTGTTGTCATCGAGGTTGCCATAGATATCGGTACAGGAAACAACGGGGACACTGCCGTTGTAGCAGTAGATACCGTATCCATCGTTATTGGCGATAATCGATTTTGTGATGGTCGGCGATGTGAAGTCGAGATAGATCCCGCCGCCGAAATTTTCCTCTTCCTCCCAAATCTTGTTCGCGGCGAATGTACACTGCGTGATCGAAATGGGGCTGGCCAGGAGGCAGAAAAGACCACCGCCCTCGGAGCCGTCGCCCTCGACTTCATTGCGTGTCACAAGGCAATCAACCATAGTTAGCGACGAGTAATCGGCGAAGAGGCCGCCGCCGGGACCATAGGCCGCGGTCGTGGAATTTCCATGAATACGGCATCGCTGCAGATCCAGCGTCGATTCATCGCGACAGGCGATTCCGCCGCCGGTGCCGTCAGAGGTGTTGTTCATAACCTCGGAATCGAGAAGGGTCAGGTCGCTGGTGATAACATTAATGCCGCCGCCGCTTCCATTGGGGAAATCAATTTCGTTCTCGTTGATTTCGCAAAAGCTGATAATGCCCGTGGAGCGCGCTTTAATAAGAAGGCCGCCGCCGCTCGGTGAGATATTTCTGCTCAACTCGCACCCGGTCACCTCGGCATAGCTGTCTTCTTCAACAGCCAAACCACCCCCCTGTTTCGCCACATTCTCGTTGATTGTGCAGTCGTTAATATACGCCGTGGAAAAGCCGTAGACGATGATTCCGCCGTCATCATTATTTGAAACATCACAATTATTTATCGTTGCGGTGGAATTATTCCTGATAAGAATCCCAGGAGCATAAACCTGCGCAAAGGCATCGGTCACCGTCAGGTCTTCGATCACCACATCCGTCACGCCTTCACAGTGAATCCCGCGCCCCTGATGCAATGGATCGATGATTGTCAGTCCGGCGCCGGCGCCCCGAATCGTAATCCCGGATATCGGGATGACGACAGAGCGGGTCGTGTCCGGAGGAACCGTATGTGTTATATCGCTGTAGACTCCAGCATCAATCAGGATAAGATCGCCCGAGCTTGCAGCGTCCACAGCGGACTGGATGGTCGGATACGGAACCGGTACGGTGAACGTATCGCCCCAGGCAGGAGCCGTGATAATTATAAAGACGGCTATTAAAACCAAATGTCTCTTCATGGTTGATCCCCCGCGGAAAGATCCAAGCGGAATGAAATATTCCAATCCGTTAGACAGTTAGAGTATCTCTACTGTTTCCAGTGACACTGTTTCCAGTGACACTGCCTCAAATGACACTGTTTCCAGTGATAAATAGAAACCAAGGTTGAAGAGATCTTCCAAGAGCGGATCTTGCGCAGCACTCAGGACACTGAACCTTCCTGGATGAATCCGCCGACGACAACACCTCTTGCTCAACAACCCCTTTATATAATATAATAAATTTGTCTCTTTGGCAATTCACTAACGCAATCGGATGCCGCCGTAAACAGCGAAATCCGATTCCCACCAGAAGGGCCTGCATCAATGAATTCAACAACTTACTCCCGAAATAGGCGCGATTTCGTATTGGGGATAACCCCTAAGGTTGCCCCCTTTCTTTTGGCTGTTTGCTTGATTTTCGCGGCCGCGGCGGGATCAGGCGCCGCCGGAACGTCTCCCGAGGAACCGAGCCGGAGCGCTGGAAAGATGCCCGAATTCCAGGTTCTCCGTTCCGATGATTCCGGCGTCAGTTTCCTGTTTGAGTTGCAGGATCTCTCAATTGAGCAGATTTCTTTGGTGGGGACGGACTTCCATCTGATCGCCATCCCCGGCGGCGAGCTGGCCGGCGGCATCGGATCGCCCGCCCTGCCGACCTTTACACGCCTGGTGGCGGTACCGAACAATGTCGGCGTTTCACTAAGCGTGACCTCCGAGGAAGAGGAACTGCTGAGCGGTTATCGTGTCGCGCCGATGCAGGCGCTTGACGGCGAGGTCGTCGCATATGATCTCGCCGCATACAGCCGGGACAATTTCGGCAGCGTGCCGCTGGCGAAAGAGGGCGCCCCCGCGGTTCTTCGTGATTTGCGGGTTATTCCAATCACATTCCATCCGGTTCAGTGCAATCCGGCGGAAGGCATTTTGAAAATCTCCCGCCGTTTTCGGGTCGATATTGAGTTCGCAGGCGTTGACCTGCGCAATGCGAGCCCCTCTCGCGACCGGCTCATCACACCTTCCTTTGATAATCTTTACCGCAGTGTGATCATCAACTATGAGGAACCGGACCAGAGCCTGATTCAGCCCGGAACCTATATGATTATTTATCCCAATTTAAGCGGCGTCGAGAGCCGGCTTCAGCCGCTGGCCGACTGGCGCGATCGCAAGGGTACCCCTGTGATCATGGTTTCGACCGCTGTCACGGGTACGTCCACAACCAGCATCAAGAATTATATTCAATCTGTTTACAACTCATCTGATCCGCCGCTCGAGTATGTTTGTCTCGCGGGAGACGCCAACGGAACCTACGCCATTCCAACCTTTACCGAAAATCTCAGCGGCTACGGCGGAGAGGGGGATCATCCTTATACCCAGTTGGACGGCGGCGATATTCTGGCTGATGTCCACATTGGACGTCTCACCTTCGGCGATTTGAGCAAAATTGAGATGATTGTCGAGAAGATGGTCGGGTATGAAAGCACACCCTATATGGATGAAACCGATTGGTATACGCGGGGTTGCGTCTGCGGGGATTGGGATACGCAGACCGGGTGGAGCGCCGTCTATGTGAACCAGTGGGTCAAGACGGCGTTGCTGCGGAACAACTATACCGAAGTCGATACCATTTGGTATGAACCCTACGTCTCCGGCATGGTCCAGAAGCTCAATCGCGGCGACACGGTCTTCAGTTATCGCGGCTGGTGGGGCATGAGCGGCTGGAGCAACAGCAACGCCTATACCCTGACCAACAGCTGGAAGATGCCCTTCTGTGTGAATATCACCTGTGATACCGGTTCGTTCGCCTCCGGCACCGCCTTCTCCGAAGGCTTTCTGTTGGCGGGTAGTGTCGGGGCCCCCCGCGGCGGCATCGGCTCCATCGGCACCGCAACGACAGGGACACATACTCGCTATAACAATTGCATGCATTACGGCATTTTCCAAGGACTGCTGTACGATAACATGTACGAGATGGGCGCCGCGCTGAGCCGCGGCAAAATGGAGATGTATCTGAATTACCAGGCGCATGATGCCAACCATGTCACCATTTGGTCCTATTGGAACAATCTCATGGGCGACCCGGCGGGTGAGGTGTGGACCGCCGTGCCGCGCCTCATGTCGGTTTCTTATCCCGCCAACGTCACTCAGGGCACGAATTCCTTCACCGTCACCGTGTCGGATGGACCCCTCCCGGTATCCGGAGCATTGGTCTGCTTGAAGAGAGCCGGGTCGATCTATGAAACGGGTTATACCAACGCCTCAGGCGAGGTGGAACTCCCTATCACCGCCGCTTCAAATGGCGCGGTGCTGGTGACGGCAACAAAGCACAACTACCAGCCTCATCTCGGTTCATTCAACATTATCGACGCCGCGATGATGGTCGGCCTTCAAAGCTCAAACATCGACGACGACACCTCGGGAACCAGCAGTGGAAACAACGATGGCGTTGTCAACCCCGGCGAAAGCATCGAGTTGAGCGTCCAGCTCAAGAACTTCGGTTTTATCTCCGCCTCAGCCGTTGAGGCTCAGCTCACGACAAATGATCCCAATGTCACCTTCACCGATGCCTTTGAGTCCTTCGGAACAATCGGCGGGGGCGCCAGCGCTTGGAGCCTTGATGACTTCGATTTTACGGTCGCGTCCGGTTGCCCCGACGGCCATATCATCCGGTTCAGCCTCGAGGTGTCATCCGGCGCCAACCATTGGCATTCTATGCTGGAGTTGGAGGTCACATCATCCGCGTTGGTGACGCAGGGTATAACATTGTATAATGTCGGCAACTCGGTTCTCGATCCGGGTGAAACCGGACAGCTCAGCATCGCGCTTAAAAATGAAGGCGGCTCCGCCGCGACCGGCGTTACAGCAAACCTGATATCACTGAGCCCCATGGTCAGCGTGCTGGACGCCTCGGCTGGTTACGGCACGATCAATGTCGGCAGTACGGTTGAGAATACCGGCGATCGTTTTGAGGTCTCCGCAGACGGAAACACCTATGCCGGTTATCAAGCCAGTCTGCTTGTGGTGGCATCCTTCTCAGGAGGAAGGCAGGATACCGCGTTTGTGACATTGACCGTCGGAACCCGCAGCAGCGACGATCCGATCGGTCCGGATGGTTACGGCTATTGGGCTTTTGACAATACCGACACATCATACCCCGAGGCGCCGACCTACAACTGGATCGAGATCGATCCGGCCTACGGCGGAAGCGGCACCGCTCTTAATCTGAATGATTCCGGCGAGTACGATGACAAAACTGTAACGGTGAATCTCCCCTTTAACTTTACCTACTACGGCACAAGCTATCCCCGCGCATCGGTCTGTTCCAACGGCTGGATGTCAATGGGCTCGACCTATCTTGTCAATTACCGGAACTGGACGATTCCGGGCGCCGGTAGCCCCAACGCCATGATCGCCCCCTTCTGGGATGATCTCTATAGCACCAACAACAAGATCATCCAGTGGCATGACAGCGCCAATCACCGGTATATCGTTGAGTGGAGCCGCGTCAGAAATCTCAGCGGCGGTAACACCGAGACATTCCAGGTGATCCTCTACGACCCCGCCTACTATCCCACCGACACCGGTGACGGCGAGATCGTTTTCCAGTATGAGACCATCGCCAATGTCGACAGCGGCGATAATTACGCCACGGTCGGCATCGAAAACTATAACCACACCGGCGGGCTGCTTTATTCATTCTGGAATGATTATCCGGCCGGGGCGGCCCCATTGACCTCGGGCCGCGCCATCCGCTTCCTGCCGGTACAGGCGAGCCCAACCGGCACGGTGACCGGCACCATCCGCAATGATTTGAATAATAATCCGATTCAGAACGCCTCTGTGATGATTGTCGAGGAAGGTGATACCTTCGTGACCGGAGCCGATGGGACCTACTCCGGCAACACGGCGCCGGGGACCTATACGGTGATCGCCTCCCACCCGAGCTTTGAACCTGACACCGCCTACAACGTCGCCGTTGTGGAAGGCGAGCAGGTGCAGGTTGATTTCTATCTCACTGATATCGCGGGCCCGCTTCTCACAACGACACTGCACACCGACACAAGCGATCCGAACGGGCCCTATGTCATACCGGTCACCATCGAGGAGTACTCGGGGCTTACCGAAGCGACTCTATACTATAGAACAGAAGGAACGAGTTTCGAATCCGCACCCTTGGCGCATCAAACGGGGAATGAATATGTCGGCGAGATACCGGGACAGGCCTATGGAACATACGTCGAATACTATATCTATGCCCGCGATGCTCTCGGATTGGAATCCACCGATCCCACGGGTGCGCCCGGTGACACCTATGCCTTCTTCGTCATCCAGACGATACAGCTCTTCTTCGACGACATGGAGGCGGATCAGGGCTGGACGGTCGGAGCCGCCGGCGACGACGCGACGACCGGGATCTGGGAACGCGTCGATCCCAACGGCACCTACAACGGCGCGGACGAGATTCAGCCGGAAGACGATCACACGCCCGCTCCGGGCGTAACCTGTTTCGTCACGGGGAACGCGGCTGTGGGCGGCGGGCAGGGTGATAATGATGTTGACGGCGGAACCACGACCTTGATCTCCCCCATCATTGATCTCTCGGGCCAGATCGGCGAGATCACCTTGACCTATTACCGGTGGTACTCCAATGACTCCGGCTCGACGACAAACGACAGCTGGGTTGCGGTCATCACCGATGATGGATCCCAGTGGCATTATCTCGAAAATCTCAGCACCAGCGACCGGAACTGGACGCTGATGGAGTTCAACCTGGGTGACTACATCGATTTCACCAACCAGGTTCAGATCCGTTTCATCGCCTCCGATCTGGGCGATGGCGGGATTGTTGAAGCCGGTATTGATGATGTCGAGATTACGATCTTTGGGACCGCCGGCGCGCCCGATATCCAGCTGCCGGGCGAAACCTTCGCGCTCTATCAAAACACACCGAATCCGGCGTCGTCATCCACGATGATCCGCTTCGCGCTCGGAGCGGACGGCCCGGTGAAGCTGGTTGTTTATGATATCCAGGGCCGAGTCCTCCGCCATTTGATCGATGGCCCGCGTACCGCGGGGCTGCAGTCGGTACTGTGGGATGGAATGGATGGCCTGGGAAACAAAGTGCCCTCCGGTATCTATTTCTACCGCCTCCAGGCCGGCGCGACATCCGACACGAGAAAGATGATCTTCTTGAAATAGGATCAAAATCATTCACGCCTCTCGCGGGGCCCCGGTCGTAAAGCCGGGGCCCTGTGCCTTTAGGAGACCCCGGCTCTCCCTTGCCACAACCCCGTCGGAATGATATAATCCTACAAAATGACCGGGGTGTCCTGGCGTCGCGAATCTTCAGAACTCACCCCCGCCACGGAAAACAATACATTCTTTTATACATTTATGGCGTGTCGCGCCATGGAGGAAATATCGTGAAGATCGGGATGCCATCTCTGGGGAGAACCGTACCGGATAACCCGCCACGGAGGGGGACGAGGGGCGAGATGAGTTCACAGCGACCGGGGAGAGCAAAAGCCACCTCGGTCGTTTTCTTGATGGGATGTTTCCTCGTTTTGCTTTGCCACGGCGGCGGCTTTGCCGACTCAGAAACCCCAAACCTCGCGGAAAGTCCCCGGATCCGGGTCTTGCAATCCGACGAAACGGGCGTCAGCTTCCAGTTTGATCTGCCGGATTTGGTTATCGAGGCGGTCTCCCTCGAGGGAACTGATTTTCACATTCTTTCCATACCCGGTGGCGAACTTTCAGGCGACATCGGGCAACCCGCGTTGCCGACATTTTCCCGGCTCATCAGCATCCCCGATCAATCGGGCCTAAATATAACCCTGACAGTCGAGGAAGAGGAGATCCTCTCCGGCCACAAAGTCATGCCGATGCAGGAGGATCAAGGCACCGTTTTCGCCTATGACCCGGCCGCTTATTCCCGAAACGATTTCGGCGCCACACCGGTCGTTAGGAAGGGCGATCCCGCGATCATGGCGGGCCAGCGGGTTGTGCCGCTGACATTCCAACCGGTTCAATATAACCCGGCGCAAGGAATCCTGAAGATCGCGCGTCAGATCCGCGTTGATGTCGATTTCGCGGGCGTCGACCTGCGCAATAGCCGCACGGATTTTAACCGGCGCGTGACTCCAAGTTTCAACGATCTGTACAAAAGCACCATCATCAATTATGAAGAGCCCGACCAGGCCGAGATAGTTCCCGGAACTTATCTGATGATTTGTCCCAATGACGCACAGGTGATTGCGGAACTCCAGCCCCTGATTGAATGGCGCGAGCGGAAGGGAACGCCTGTTCTCTTCGCGACAACATCTCAGACCGGCACATCGACCTCCGCCATAAAGAGCTATATACAGGGGGTCTATAATTCCGCTGACCCGCCTCTGGAATATGTCTGCCTCGTCGGCGACGGAACCTCTCCTTACCTCATCGCCACATGGAGAGAATCCTTCAGCGGCTACAACGGCGAGGGGGACCATCCCTATACCCAGTTGGATGGAAGCGACATCCTTCCCGATGTCCATATCGGCCGGCTTTCCTTCAATACGCTCGACAAGCTGAAGCTTATCGTCGCTAAAATGGTCAATTATGAAAGCAATCCCTACCTGGATAACACCTCTTGGTATACCCGCGCCTGTCTTGTCGGCGACCCATATGATTCCGGCTACACAACCGTTGTTGTGAATCAGTGGATCAAGACCCGCCTGGTTCAATTGGGGTATGCGCAGATCGATACCATTTGGGATAACCCTTTCGTGACCCAGATGGTGGAAAAGCTGAACAGAGGCGACACGATCTTCAGCTACCGGGGTATCTATGGGATGAGCGGCTGGAGCAATAGCTACGCCTATAGCTTGACCAACGGCTGGATGCTACCGTTTTGCGTCAACCTAACCTGCGATACAGGCTCTTTCGCCTCCGGCACCGCCTATTCAGAGGGTTTTCTCATGGCGGGAACCGGCAACCCTCTCGCTCCCAAGGGCGGAATCGGCTCGATCGGGACTTCCACAACCGGAACCCATACGCGGTATAACAATTGCATGCACTACGGTATTTTCCAAGGCCTGCTTTACGAAGAGCAATACGAGATGGGCGCCACGCTATCCCGCGGGAAGGTGGAGTTTTATCTCAACTACAACCTCTCCCAACCCAACACCGTTAATACCTGGCTCCACTGGAACAATCTTATAGGCGATCCGGCGGGTGAAGTTTGGACCGGCGTGCCGCAGCCTTTAACGGTCGAGTATCCCTCCACTGACCATCTCGGAACAAATTCTTTTGCGGTCACCGTCACGGATCATGGTGCGCCCGTCGCCAACGCGCTGGTTTGTTTCAAGAAGGGAACGGAGTCATATATCACCGGATATACAAATACCGATGGAGAAGTGATCCTTCCCACAACCATTACGACAACCGGCGACATGCTGGTTACGGTAACCAAACATAATTATCAGCCGCATCTCGGTACGGTTTCTATTCTGGATCCGGCCATGTATATTGGTTTTGAGAGTGTGATTATCGATGATGATACTACCGGAGACAGCTCAGGCAACTATGACGGCATTGCCAATCCCGGTGAAACCCTTGAGCTGCGTGTCCAATTGAAGAACCATGGATTCGTCAACGCTTCGGGAGTGACGGCTGTCCTCACAACAAGCGATCCTTTTGTCACCCTCATCGATACCAATGAATCCTTCGGTACTATCAACGGCGGAGCCTCGGCTTGGAGCCTTGAGGACTTCGACATCTCTATCGCTCCGGGCTGTCCCCAGGGTCACATTATTCCATGCGTTCTTGATATCGCTTCCGGCGCCAATGCGTGGCAATCCCTGATGATGATCGAGGTGACTTCCTCAGAACTCGTCGCCGAAGGTTATACGCTTTACAATGTCGGCGGCAACGGGATCCTGGATCCCGGAGAAACCGGGCAGCTCAGTGTTGAATTGACCAACGCGGCCGGAGCGCTCGCGATCAACGTTGCCGGCACGCTTGTTTCATTGTCTCCCGGCATTACTGTCACCGACGATACCGGTTCCTTCGGGACCATCGCCGTCGGCAACAGCGGCGAGAATACGGGCGACCTATTTGAGGTTCAGGCGAACAGCATGGTATTTCCCGGTTATTTGGCGAATTTCATGGTCGTGACGGAATTCTACCCCGGTCGCCATGACACTTCCTATGTGAATTTTACCGTCGGGACCAGGGCCACCGACGATCCAATCGGTCCGGATCAATACGGCTATTGGGCCTTTGACAATACAGACACCTACTATCCTGAAGCACCCATATACGAATGGATCGAAATCGACACGGGAGAGGGCGGAGACGGAACTCTTATCTATTTCAACGATCTCGGCCAATATCAGGACCAATCCAAAACAATCAATATTCCCTTCCCATTCTCCTACTATGGGACTCCGTATACCTTGGCCACAGTGTGCACAAATGGCTGGATCGCCATGGGATCGAGCTATCTTACAAATTTCCGAAACTGGACGATCCCTGGAGCCGGCGGACCCAACGGCATGGTGGCGGTTTTCTGGGATGATCTTTTTCAGAGCGGCGGCGGCGAAATCTATCAAAAATATGATAGTGCGAATCATCGGTGGATCGTGGAGTGGAGCCGCATGCGAAACCTTTACAATGGTTCTACAGAGACATTCGAAGTCATCTTTTATGATCCGGCCTACTATTCAACCGACACGGGAGATGGTATCATCGTCTTCCAATACCTCACCATCGCCAACGTGGACGGTTTAAACGGCTATGCAACTGTCGGGATAGAAAATGCCGATCATTCTGATGGTTTGTTATACACTTATTGGAATCAATATCCACTAGGCGCTGCGACTCTGGCCGCCGGTCGCGCCATCAAATTCCTGCCGGCGGCTATTGGTCCTACCGGAACAGTAACCGGTACGGTGCGCAATGAACTGAACAGCGCCCCGATTCAAAACGCCATGGTGACCATCCTTGAGAACGGCCGAAGCTGGGTTACCGGCCAGGAGGGAACATATGTCGGCGGAGCGTCCGCGGGTGTCTACACCCTGGTCGCCCAACACGAGAGCTTTGAGCCCGACACAAGCTACAATGTTCTGGTTGAGGAAGGCGGGATTGTCACGATCGATTTCAATCTGACCGACGTCGGCGGCCCTGTGATCACAACGACCACGCATCCATCAACCGACGATGAGATCGGACCCTACCCGATCCCGGTCAGCATTGAGGAGTATTCCGGATTATCGGAACTAACGCTTTTCTACACCACCAACGGCTCCGATTACTCAACCCTGCCGGTCAACCATCAATCCGGCGATGAGTATCTTGCGGAAATTCCGGGCCAGGACTACACGGCCTTTATCGGGTATTACATTTACGGCCGGGACGGGCTTGGAAACGAATCCTTCGATCCGCCGGGCGGCGCATTGGATCCGTATAGCTTCTATGTTGTCCCGGTGGTCGAGTTCTTCAACGATGATCTGGAATCGGAGCAGGGATGGACGGTCGGAGCCCCCGGTGATAACGCCACGACCGGGATATGGATTCGGTTGGATCCCAACGGAACCTGGGCCGAAGACATGCCGGTGCAACCCGAGGACGACAACACGCCCACTCCGGGAACACGCTGTTACATTACCGGAAACGGTTCAGTGGGCGGCAGCCAAGGCGAAAACGATGTCGATGATGGGACGACAACCTTGTTCTCGCCGGTGATCGATCTCTCTTCCGCCGAAGGGATGGTTATGCTCCGGTATTATCGGTGGTACACGAACAATACCGGTTCGGCGGTTGACGACTCCTGGGTTGTCAAGATAACCGACAATGGCTCGGATTGGGTCGAGTTGGAAAATACCTCTGAGTCCGCCCGGTATTGGAGGCTGATGGAGTTTAATCTGAATCAGTACATTGATCTTACAAATCACGTACAGGTGCAATTCATCGCCTCGGACCTCAATAGTGGAAGTATCGTAGAGGCTGGTGTGGATGATATGGAGTTTGTTTTCGCCGGTATCAGCGGAACACCCGCCCCCACCGGCACCACGCCGGTTTTCCTCCTCTCCCAGAATTCCCCCAATCCGGCGGCCGCCACAACGACGATCCGGTTTATTTTGGATCGTGAAGGACCGGCGGAGCTCCTGATCTATGATGTGCGGGGCCGTGTTTTGCGGCGCCTGATCGACGGTCCACGGAATGCGGGGGTGCAATCGGTGCTCTGGGACGGGTTGGACGGCAGGGGCCGATCCGTACCGCCCGGTATCTATTTCTACCGTCTAAAGACGGATCGGGATGAGGCAACCAAGAAAATGGTGATCATGAGGTAGTCGATCTCCCTCATGATTGGTATAATTCTACACAAAGGCTGGGGGTGTCCTTGCGTCGCGAACAGCAAGCCTTCCAACCCGGATAATTCCTGAGCCGAGCCGGAAAGTGGACGGCGCCATTCTGTTTACGCCATCAAACAAGGAGGAGTTGTGAAGTCTTGCGCGACTTTTTGGGGGGGATCCGCGTCTTGCGGGCAGAAGTGGTTGACGGGCATTCTAACCCTGACCGGTCTTTTCCTGGCTCTCTTCGCGATTCAGGGGTTCGCCGAGGAGATCCCAACCAGTGAATTGGGCAGAACGCCCGAGATTCAGATCCTTCATTCCGACGACGCCGGCGTCAGCCTGCGATTCGAACTGATCGACCTGGTCACTGAAACGGCCACGATCGATGGGACGGAATGGAAGATGCTGGCGATCCCCGGCGGCGATCTCGCCGGTGAGATCGGCCGGCCGGCCCTGCCGACCTTCTCCCGCCTTGTCTCCATCCCCAATCAATCGGGGGTGGACATCTCCGTGACCATCGAGGAAGAGGAGACAAGGACCGGATATCGCGTCATGCCGATGCAGGGAAACGATGGGGACAGCTTCGCCTATGATGCCGCGGCTTATGATCTCGATGATTTCGGCTCCACCGCCGCCGCGATGACCGGTGACCCCGCGATCCTCAGGGATCAGCGCGTGGTGACTTTAACATTCCAGCCCGTTCAATACAATCCGGCGCAAGGGATCATCAAGGTCGCGCGCCGAATCCGTGTCGATGTCCAATTCGCCGGCGTTGATCTGCGCAACTCACTCGATAATACCAACCGGCGCATTACTCCAAGCTTCAACAAGTTATACCGCAGCACCATCCTCAATTACGTGGAACCTGATCGCGCCGATATCGTGCCGGGATCCTATCTATTGATTTGCCCCAACGACGCCGCCGTCATCAATCTTCTTCAGCCGCTCATTGAATGGCGGGAACGCAAGGGAGCCCCGGTGATCCTGGCAACCACGGCGGAAACCGGCGCCAGCGCCGCCAATATTTTGAGCTATATTCAAACCGTCTACGCTTCATCCGATCCGCCTCTCGAGTTTGTCTGCCTCGTGGGAGACGCCAATGGGACGTATGCGATCCCCACTTGGTTCGAATCGTATAGCGGCTACAACGGAGAAGGAGACAATCCCTATACATTGCTGGCGGGTGGAGATGTCCTCTCCGATATTCATATCGGCCGGATCTCCATCGCCAGTCTGAGCGAGCTCGAGCTGATCGTCGCCAAAACGGTCGGCTATGAAAGCGAGCCTTACATGGAGGAAACGGATTGGTACAAGCGCGCCTGTCTGGTCGCTGACACCTCGCCCTCCGGTTGGAGCTGCGTAACGGTCCAACAGTGGATTAAAACCCGCCTGATCGAGATGGGTTATACAGATATAGATACACTTTGGCCGGAACCTGTACCTCCCGACATGATCACTGAGCTCAACAAAGGGGACACATTTTTCAGTTATCGCGGTTACCTGGGGATGAGCAGCTGGAGCAGCAGTAATGCCTATTCATTAACCAATGGATGGAAAATGCCCTTCTGTGTGAATATCACCTGCGATACCGGCTCTTTTGCCAGCGGGACAGCGCGTTCGGAGGGATTTTTGCGGGCCGGAAGCGTCAATCCGATAACGCCCAAAGGCGGCGTCGGCTCTATCGGAACCGCCACCACCGGAACTCACACCCGGTATAACAATTGTATGCACTACGGCATCCATCATGGAATGCTCTACGACGAACTTTACGAGATGGGTGCGGCTTTGACCCGCGGCAAGGTAGAGATGTACATCAACTATCAACTGCGCGAACCGACTAAGGTGCAAATATGGAGCCACTGGAACAATCTTATGGGTGACCCGGCGGGTGAAATATTCACAGATATCCCCGTCGAACTATCAGTGAATCATCCGGCCTCTCTCTATAGAGGAGCAAATTCCCTTGCGGTAAGCGTAACCGCCGGCCCCCTGCCTGTGGCCGATGCGCAGGTTTGCCTCCTCAAGGATGGAGAAACGTATATCGTCGGATACACCGACGGCAACGGCGAAGTAGAGCTTCCGATTGTGACAGACGCGGCGGGAGATCTTCTTGTAACCGTAACCAAGCACAATTGCCTGCCCTATTTGGCCACCGTGCCGGTAACCAACCCAACGCTCTTTGTCGGATTTGAAAGCTTCACCATTGATGATGACACTTCCGGCGAGAGCCAAGGCGACAACAACGGCCTGCCGAACCCGGGCGAGACAATCGAGCTTCCCGTTCAGGTCAAGAATTTCGGCACATCGAGCGCCGCCAGCGTCACGGCGACCCTCACAACCGATGATCCCTACATCACGATCACCGATGGAAATGAAGCCTTCGGCACAGTTGCGGGCGGTGCGTCCGTATGGAGCGCCGACGATTTTGACTTCACGATCGATCTTGGGTGTCCGCATGGGCGTGTCATCCAGTTCGCCCTGGAAGTCAGCTCCGGCGCCACCAGTTGGCATTCGCTGGTTGAGGTTGAGGTTATCTCGGCGGATCTTCAATTCCAGGACTTCCGTGTCGAAGACGGCTTCAACGGTATCCTTGACCCCGGAGAGACAGCGGGACTAAGGCTCAAGATATACAATGGGGGTGGTATCACGGCTGAGAATGCTGTTGGGACCCTCGTTTCCCTCAGCCCGCTGATCACGGTGACTGACGCCGCCGGCACTTTTGGATCGATCCCCGCCGGCCTGGCCGGCGATAATTTGAGTGACCTGTTCGAGGTGCATGCCGACAACGGCGCCCACCCGGGCTACCAAGCTCATTTCCTGGCTTATATGGAATTCTCCGGCGGGATGAAAGATACCGTCTTTGCCCAAATCACGGTCGGAAACCGCACTGTGGGCGACCCCATCGGGCCCGATGCCCACGGTTATTGGGCCTTTTATAATACCGACGTTAATTACACCGAGGCACCCACCTATAACTGGATCGAGATCGATCCGAATTACGGCGGCGATGGCGTCGAAATCTCTCTCAGCGATTTCGGCGAATACCAGGATGATTCGAAGACCCTCGATATTCCCTTCCCGTTTATGTATTACGGCGAGACCTTTACCCGCGCCACTGTTTGTTCAAACGGCTGGATGGCGATGGGTTCGACCTATCTCAACAACTACCGTAATTGGAATATCCCCGGCGCCGGAAGTCCGCAGGATATGCTGGCTGTATTCTGGGATAACTTGTACCGCACCGGCAACGCCGCCGTCTATCAGAAATTCGACGCCGCGAATCACCGGTGGATTGTTCAATGGAGCCGGATGAGACATTTTGATACGGGCGCCACAGAAACGTTCCAGGTCCTCCTTTATGATCCCGCGCATTATCCAACCAGTTCCGGTGACGGCGAGATTGTTTATCAATATGAAACAATCGTCAACAATGACAGCGGGGAGAATTACGCTACCGTTGGGATTCAGAATCACACACAGACCGATGGCTTACTCTATACCTATGCGAACAGCTACCCGACAGGCGCGGCAGCCCTTGCCGCCGGACGGGCGATCCGGTTTATGCCGATTACCGCCGAGCCGACCGGGGGAATCGCCGGAACGGTTCGTAACGACTATAACAACAATCCGATCGAGAGCGTCAATGTAAAGCTTCTGGAAACAGGGACCAGCTGGAACACAACCGCCGCCGGAACCTATTCGGGCTCCGCCCCTGAAGGAATCTATACGGTGATCACGACACATTCGAGTTTTGATCCCGATACGACGTATAACGTTGAGGTTATCCTGGGCCAGCAGGTCACGGTTGATTTCTATCTCACTGATATCGCCGCCCCGGTGATCACGACAACCCAGCATCTCACGACAAATGATACCGAAGGGCCGTATGAGATCCCGGTGACGATCGAGGAATATACCGGTGTGACATTGGCCACATTGTTCTACAGAACCGGCGGCCCCGATTGGACACCTGTGCCCCTTACACACATCTCCGGCCACGAGTATCTTGGCGAGATTCCGGGACAGGATTATACGACCTATGTTGAGTATTATATCTACTCACGGGACAACCTCGGTTATGAAACCTACGATCCGGCGGGCGCGCCGATTCTTTACTACGGCTTCCTCGTTGCGCCGGCGGTGCAGCTCTTTATGGATGATCTCGAAACAAATCAGGGGTGGACCGTCGGCGCCCCGGGTGACGATGCGACGACCGGAATCTGGGAGCGGGTCGACTCCAACGCCATCTGGGAGGGCGAATACGAGGTTCAGCCTGAAGATGATCATACTCCCGATCCGGGTGTCCTGTGCTTCGTTACCGGAAACGCCCCTGAGGGTTCAGCCCAGGGTACCAACGACGTGGATGGCGGCACGACGACCCTATTCTCACCGGTGATCGACCTTTCCTCCATGTCCGGAACCGCCAACCTGACCTACTATCGTTGGTACTCATGCGACACAGGATATTCGACAGACGACGTTTGGATTGTTCAGATAACAGATAATGGAACCGATTGGGTCTCTCTGGAAAACACGGGAACCAGCGATCGCAGTTGGAGGAAGATGGATTTCATCCTCAATAACTATGTCGACCTCACCGATCACATACAGGTCAAATTCATCGCCTCGGATCTTGGAACGGGGGGCGTTGTAGAAGCGGCTGTCGATGATTTTGAGATCCTCTTTACAGGGACCAGCGACGTGGCGGAGGAAGCGAGCCCCGCGCCCTTCCTCCTCTTCCAGAATCATCCGAACCCCGCTTCATCCTCGACGACGATCCGGTTCGCCTTGGATTCCGAGGGGCCGGTGCATTTGGTCCTTTACGATATTCAAGGACGCGTCCTGCGGCACCTGATTGACGGGAACCGCAAAGCCGGGATGCAATCGATCCTTTGGGACGGGCGGGATGGATCCGGAAACAAGGTTCCATCGGGGATCTATTTCTACCGGATTCAGACCGCGGATCAGTCGGCAACGAGGAAGATGATATTCATCCAGTGACCCACGGGTCATCCATATACCGGTCCAGGCCGGTATTGATTCAAAATAGGCGGCTCCTGCGATGGGGCCGCCTATTTCATGCTATTTTCTCATGTGTCACTTCCAACCAAAGTGCTAAGGTTCTGTTCATATGGAATAAAAATGACACGGTGATCTCCAGGCCGCCAAAAGCTCATTTTAACCCTACCGGAGGAATTATGGTTCGATACCTCATTCTGGCCTTCGCCGCCGGACTCCTTCTTTTGGCGCCCCTTTTTCCGGCGCCCCTCTTCTCGGGACAAGAAGCGGTTGCGGCGGCTATTCCAGGCACTGGGATCCTGGATATCTTGCAGACTGAGCTGACCCGGTCGATGGACAACCTGTCCTCGGCCTCCGAGATCCCCCTCTATTACCTTCAGTATGCTGTAACGGAGCAATGTTCTTTCAACCTCTCCATGAGCAATGGGGGATTCGAGGCTCCGCATGCCATGCATGAACGGTTTCTGGATGTCGATCTCAGAGTTGGATCCATGGATCTGGACAATACGCACGAAATCCGTGGCGGCAATTGGCGCGACAACTATGACGGCCGCCGGGTTATCTATTTCCCATTGGATAACGACCCCGGATCGATCGCCGCGGCGCTCTGGAGTGAAACGGAGTACCAATACCGCAAGGCCCAGGAACGCTACACAAAGGTCTTGAGCAATAGACAGGTCATGGTCGAGGAAGAGGACCTTTCCAATGATTTTTCGCCTGGAGAACCGCATCAATTCACCGAAGCCATCTCTATTGCGCAATATGATGAGAAGTATTGGCGGGATGTCATAGGCTTGGCCGGGAGGTATTTTGCCTCCGTCCCCTTCGTCAAAGAATCGCAGGTCAGATTTTCCGTGCAGGATAACGCCACCTACCTGGTCAATAGCGACGGGGACCGGTTACAGCATGGCAATCACTATCACCGCCTGTCCCTCTCCATAGAGGGAATGGCTGAAGACGGCATGGTTCTGAATCGATCGCATTATTATGCCGCGGCGGCGATCACCAACTTCCCGGATGCCGAAACCATCATGGCCGACGCGGAGCGCCTTGTTACGGAGTTGGAGCTCTTGATCAACGCGCCGATGGTCGAGCCCTATATCGGTCCAGCCATTCTCCGCCACAGGGCCAGCGGCGTTTTTTTCCACGAAATCTTCGGGCATCGGATTGAAGGCCATCGGCAGAAGAGCGAGAGCGAGGGGCAAACCTTCACAAAAAAAGTCGGACAGCAGATTCTCCCCGAATTTATAAGTGTTTATGACGACGCAACGCTCCAACAATTCAACAATGATGATCTTCGGGGGTACTACAAATTCGACGACGAGGGTACGCCGGCGGAGCGGGTCACCGTGGTTGAGAAGGGCGTCCTGAAGAATTTTCTAACGAGCCGCTCGCCTATCAATAATTTCCCCAAGAGTAACGGCCATGGCCGGAGGCAGGCGGGATACGATGTCGTCGCCCGCCAAGGGAACCTGGTCATAGAGTCGGAGAGAAGGGTTCCCTATAGTGAACTGCGGGCCATGTTAATAGAAGAATGCAAGCGGCAGAACAAACCGTACGGCCTCATTTTCGACGATATCTCAGGCGGATTCACGATGACGGGGCGCGGCGGACCCCAGGCCTTCAAGGTGAATCCCCTTTTGGTGTATCGGGTTCATACCGATGGCCGGCCGGATGAGGTTGTAAGAGGTGTCGACATTGTCGGTACGCCGCTGACCTGCTTCAGCAAGATTCTGATGGCGGCGCAGGATGACGCCGTATTTAACGGCACCTGCGGCGCGGAATCAGGGAATGTGCCCGTTTCCGCCATTTCTCCAAGCCTTCTCGTCGCGGAAATCGAGGTTGAAAAACGCCGGAAGGGCCAGGATCGCCCCCCTATCTTGCCGCCGCCGTTATTGGAAGGATCCAAAGAAGAATCCGAAGGGGGGGAGATGCCATGAGAACATTTCATCGTCTCATACTGGTCTTCGCGGCGCTGCTGTCGTTTCAATCGGCCGCCCATTGCACCGAACCGGTGGATCCCGTTTTCACGGCAATGGAATCGGAGCTTCATCGATCCATAAATCACCTGTTTTTCGACGAGATGCCGAAACCATATTTTTTAAGCTATAAAATTCAAGATAACGATTACATCCACGTCGCCTCGCGATACGGCGCTCTAACCCACTCAAGCCGCCAGCAAAATCGATACCTGACGATCGATCTCCGTGTCGGCAATCCCGCCCGCGATAACAGCTACTTTGTTCGCGACTGGCGGGATTTATACAATATGCGGGATGAATTGCCTATTGATGATGATATTCAAGGCCTGAGACATCACCTCTGGCTTCTCACCGATACGGCATACAAAACCGCCCTTGAAAACCTATCACGAAAAGAGGCGTATCTGCAGGCCAACCCCCCCAAGGAAGAGATCCCGGATATGAGCGTCGCAGAGCCCAATATCTATCTGGAAGAACCAATGCTGTTGAAGACGACCCCGGAGGAATGGGAAAAGGAGGTCACTTCAATCGCGGAAGTTCTGCGGGAATTCAGGGAGCTTCAGGATTGGTCTGTTGAATATATCGGGGTGTCGGTTAATAAGCGTTTTATAAACTCCGAAGGCAGCCGGACATTGAGCGGATATCTGTACCAGTACCTCGAAGTGAAGGCGACAGCGCAGGCGTCCGACGGACAGCGTCTCTCCAATTTCTATCGCATCGCCCTGCGTGATGACGATCCATTGCCAGCAAGAGAAAAACTAACCGCAGATGTTCGCAAGATGGCCATCGAGCTGCAGGAGATGGTTTCCGCACCGGCGCTGGATGAATATGCGGGCCCCGTCCTCTTTGAAGGGTATGCGGCGGCCCAGTTCTTCTCGCAGCTTTTTATAAGTCAACTGTCCCCGGCTCGCGCGCCCCTGGTCGCCGAGGAGTGGATAAAGGACCAACTCCCGGATTCAAAACTGGCGGGGAAATTGAATCGCAGGATCTTCCCCGAATTCATCACCGTGACCGATGAGCCCAGCCGGAAAAAATGGGAGGGCGCCGCCTGTCTGGGACACCGTTCAGTCGACGATGAGGGGGTTCCTTGCCGTGATATCGCCCTCGTCAAGGCGGGGCGGCTTACCACCCTGCCGATGACCCGGCGGCCGATAAAGAAGCTTGCAGAGACAAACGGCCATGCAAGATCCTTGCAGAATCAATGGACAGTTCCTGGAATCACCACTTTGGTGATCAAATCAGATAAAACCAACAAAGATCTTCATAATGAGCTAAGGCGGCTCTGCAAGGAATTCGGAAATGAATACGGCCTCTTGATAACACGTATAGATGATCCGGATGTCTCCCGTCCCTATCAGTGGACGGAACAGAATAATGATGGCAACGCCTTGCTGACATCCCCCATTATCATGTACTGCGTTTATGCCGATGATGGGCGCATCGAACCCGTTCGCGGCCTCGGCTTCGATGAGGTAACGATCCGCTCCCTGCGCGACGTTGTGATCATGGGCAAGGATCCAAAGCTGTTTAATTTCAGGCAGACAACCGGCTTCTCCGGCATTCGGTACCCTGCTTCAATTATCACGCCCTCCATACTTATTGAAGAGATGGAGTTTAAGGACGCCATGATTCGGGAGCCGCTTCCTTTGACCCAAAACCCGATATTTTTAAAAGAATAGCCGGCGGCGCATTGCCTGCCGGACAAAAAGGAGATGAACATGCTCATAATTCTTGGACTTATCTTTGTTGTGCTGATTACGATTTTTATTATGTACAACAGCCTTATCGGGAAAAAGAACCAGGTCGAAAACGCCTTCGCCGGCATTGATACGCTGCTTAAGAAACGTTATGACCTTATTCCGAATCTCGTGTCCGCTGTGAAGCAATATATGAAGCATGAGGCCGGTGTCTTGACAGAAATCACAGAACTTCGCGCAAAGGCGACATCCGGCACCCTTTCTTCCGATGAAGCCGTCGATCTTAACAATAAAATCGGTCGGGCCCTAGGCGGCATCATGGTGGCCGTTGAAAACTATCCGGATCTCAAGGCCAGTGAAAACTTCCAGCAACTGCAACGTACGCTTAACGAAGTTGAAGAGCAGATCTCCGCGGCCAGAAGATCGTTTAACGCATCTGTTACAGATTTCAACAATGCTGTTGAGATGTTCCCGACCAATATCATGGCAGGCATGATGGGCTATAAAAGACGGCAACTCTTTGAAATTCCGGAATCCGAACGCCAAAACCCGAATGTCGGTGACCTGTTCAGGGCATAAAACCAACGGCTGGTAAGTATATGAAGACAATTGCTGAGTTTCAGCAGCACTATGAAAAAGATCTGAAACCGGTTCTCCTGGAACTCGAGGGGTGGCGCGCAAGGATCAGCAGGAAGTTCGTGCGGATCGCGTCCGCCATTATCATTGCGGGTGGTCTTCTGATCTTTGCATTGTACTTGATAAATGCACCGGATTGGCTTCTATTCATAACGGCCGGATTGAGTTTTGTCGCCATCATGATCTTCTACGCGCGCCTGACCGTAAAATTCGTCGCTGAATTCAAACGCAGAATCGTCGGCGATATCGTGAAATACCTGGACCCCAGCCTCGCTTACTCGCCCACTGGTCACGTTACGCAGCAACAATTCGTTGCCAGCCGCATCTTCAAGCATCAGATTGACCGTTACGGCGGGGAGGATTGCGTTTCGGGAAAGCTCGATGCAACAGCCATTAAGTTTTCTGAAATACATGCCGAGTACAAAACCGAACATACGGACAGCAAGGGCCGGCGCCGCACAGAATGGCACACAATATTCAAAGGATTATTTTTTATTGGGGACTTCAACAAAAATTTCAATGGTGTTACAGTCGTTCTTCCCGACACGGCGGAGCGGCTTTTTGGATTTCTCGGAAATAAATTCCAGAACGTTTTCAAGCACCACGGTGAATTGGTAAAGCTTGAGGATCCAGAGTTCGAAAAGCTCTTTGTTGTTTATGGCGACGACCAAATCGAGGCAAGGTATATCCTTTCTACCAGTCTTATGCGGCGAATTGTAGAATTTAAAAAGAAGACCGGATATAATATCTATATCTCGTTTGTGAATTCCAATGTGAATGTGGCGATCACGACGCGGAAAAATATGTTTGAGCCTCGGATTTTCAGCACCCTGATGGATTTCGAGCTCGCCCGGGAGTATTTCGAGGATCTCCAATTGGCGACCGGAATTGTCGACGATCTAAACTTGAATACCCGAATTTGGACAAAAAGCTGATCCCGTCATCATTCCGCCGCCACGGGACTCGTCCTTGGAAAAGCTTCGAGAGAATGCCGTAACGCATTGATTCACAATCGCCTGCGACGCTCTCAGGGGACATCCTAACCTATGTGGGAGCCCATTCGACAATTCCCCCTTCTTTGTAGTATAATTGATAACAACTGACTGGATGGCAGTGACTTAGCCACGTCATCCGTGTCTCAGTCCCTCAGCTGTTTAAACGGCCGTATGGTGCCTGTTCTTTTACATGGAGGGGAAGCTGTGAAGCGTCGCGCTATCAATACAGGGATTTGCATCCTTTTGTTACTGGTATCAGGTTTCAGTACTTCGCCCGCGCTCGCCGGCTCACTGCAGGCGCTGCAAGGGCAAAGTCCGGAGATTCAAATTCTTCAATCAGGTGATGATGGGTTCCAGCTTCTCTTTGAGCTGCCGGAAATCACGATGGATCCGGTCACTCTGAATGGATTGAATTTTCAGGAAATCGCGATCCCCGGGGGGGGGTTGTCCGGCGTCGAGGGGGAGCCGGCTCTCCCAACCTACACACGCCTGATCGCGATTCCGAACCAATCCGGTGTCAGCATCACCTTTAACGCCGAGGAGGAAGAACTCCTCGCGGGATACAGGGTCATGCCCCTGCAGGGTGCCAATGAAACGGACCTCTTGTATAGTCCCGAATCGTATCTGCGCGACGACTTCGGCGACATGCCGCTGGCTGAAATCGGTGACCCGGCGATCCTCAGAGATTTCCGTGTTATTCCGCTGACCTTCAGGCCGGTTCGGTACAATCCCGCCCGGGATGAGTTGCTGATCACGCGCCGGCTTCATGTCAATGTGCAATTTGCGGGCGTCGATTTACGTAATTCCCGCGAACCCAACATGCGGCACATCACGCCCAGCTTCAACCAGCTTTACAAGAGCGTTATCCTTAACTATGAAGAACCCGATCCCGCGACCATTATGCCCGGAACGTATCTCATTATCTGCCCCAACATCGCGGGCGTCATCAGCCGCTTGCAACCGCTTGTCGATTGGCGGACACGGAAGGGATCTCCGGTTATCCTGACAACCACCGCTGAGACGGGCACCAGCGCCAGCTCCATAAAGAATTATATACAGACCGTCTATAACACCGCCGACCCGCCCTTGGAGTTTGTCTGCCTGGCCGGTGACGCGACGACACCCTATCAGGTGAATACTTTTACGGAATACCTCTCCGGATACTACGGCGAGGGAGACCATCCTTACACCCAATTGGAAGGCGGCGATGTGCTTGCCGATGTTCATATCGGCCGGATCACCTGCAGCAGCCTGGATCATTACGAACTAATCGTCGGAAAGACCGTTGGGTATGAAAGCACGCCCTATATGGATGAAACCGATTGGTTCACCCGTGGCTGCGTCGTGGGAGACCAATACAATCAGACCGGGATCTCGGCGGTCTATGTCAACCAATGGGTGAAGACGGGATTGTTGAAGCTCGGCTACACCGAGGTCGACACAATTTGGACGGAATCCTTCGTTGCCAAAATGCAGCAGAAGCTCAACCGCGGGGATACGGTCTTCAGTTACCGCGGCTGGTGGGGGATGAGCAGCTGGAGTAACAGTTACGCTTACGCGCTGACAAACGGCTGGAAGATGCCTTTCTGCGTTAACATTACCTGCGACACCGGATCCTTCGCATCCGGCACAGCCTTCTCCGAGGGATTCCTTCGTTCGGGAAGCGTGAGCCCTACACTCGTGCCCGGCGGCGGGGTCGGATCGATCGGCACGGCGACGACCGGGACGCACACACGCTATAACAATTGCATGCACTATGGGATCTTCCAGGGATTGCTGTACGAACAACAATTCGAGATGGGCGCCGCGCTGACCCGCGGTAAGATGGAAATGTTTCTGAATTACAACAAGGATGAGCCCACCAAAGTCGAAATCTGGTCGCACTGGAACAACCTGATGGGCGATCCCGCTGGAGAGGTCTGGACCGCCGTTCCCAGGATTCTGACGGTAACTCATCCGTCATCCATTTACCGCGGAACAAACAGCTTCGCTCTCACGGTCAAAGATGGGCCATTTACTGTGGCGCATGCACAGGTCTGCCTGCTGAAAGAAGGCGAGACGTATGTCGTGGGGTACACAGATTCCAACGGCCAAGTAGAGCTTCCCATCACCGCCGAGACAACAGGGGATCTGCTTGTCACCGTGACACAACACAACAAGCACCCCTATCTCGCCACCGTCCCTGTTACCGACCCGGTGCTTCTCGTCTCCTATCAGAGTTCCACCATTGATGACGACAATACCGGCACGAGCTCCGGAAATAATGACGGATTGATAAACCCGGGCGAAACCATTGAGCTGACGGTTCAGGTACGGAATTACGGATATATCAACGCCACCGGCGTGACGGCGGCCCTGTCATCCGACGATCCGTATGTGACGATCACCGACGGTACGGAAACCTTCGGAGATATCTCCGGGGGCGCCAGCGCCTGGAGCGCCGATGATTTCGATATCGAAATCGGCCTCGGATCTCCCAATGACCGCACGCTCAGGTTCGATTTAGATGTGACGGACGGCGGCAACTATTGGCATTCCATTCTTGAGTTAAAAATCACCGCCGCGGAATTGGCGATGGAATCGTATAACCTCCACAATGTCGGGGGCGATGAGATTCTGGATCCGGGCGAGACAGGGGAGCTCAGTGTAAAACTCAAGAATACCGGCGCCGCCATCGCATCGAATGTCACCGGCACACTCGTTTCGTTAAGTCCCGTCATCGAAGTGCTCGATGCAGCAGGAAGCTTCGGCACTATCAACATCGGAGCCACCGGCGACAATGCTGCTGATCACTTTGGGATTAGCGCCAGCTCTCATGTCTATCCAGGATACTTGGCAAATCTAGCGATCACTACAGAGTTCTCGGGCGGCGTGCGCGATACATCCTACGTCGGCGTTACCATCGGCACCCGCGCCGCCGGTGATCCGATCGGCCCCGACCTCTATGGTTATTGGGCCTTTGATAATACCGATACAGCCTATGACAAGGCGCCGGCCTACAATTGGATTGAAATTGATCCGGGTTACGGTGGGTATGGCCAACAGGTCACGCTGGGGGATTATGGAGACTCCCAGGATAAATCGACCACCGTCGATATCCCATTCGCCTTCCAGTACTACGGACGGTCGTTTAGCAGGGCGACCATCTGCTCGAATGGGTGGATGTCGATGGGCTCGACATATCTTGTTAATTACCGCAATTGGACAATTCCCGGTGCGGGAAGCCCGAACTCAATGCTGGCTGTCTTTTGGGACGATCTGCAGGAGGTCAGCGGCGGCAAGGTCTTCCAATTGTATGATTCCCAAAATCATCGCTGGATCGTGCAGTGGAGCCGGATGAGAAACAATGTTGGAGCCGCAACCGAAACATTCCAGGCGATCCTCTACGATCCCGGCTACTACCCGACGGACACGGGAGACGGCATCATAGTCTTTCAGTATCACACGATTTCAAATATCGACTCCGGCGGCAACTATGCCACCGTCGGCATCGAAAACGAAACACATACCGACGGGCTTCTGTACACCTTCTGGAACAGTTATCCCCAGGGGGCGGCGTCTCTCGCAAGCGGGCGCGCGATACGTTTTGAACCGGTAAATCTTCAGGGCTCGGATGTCGCTGATCTCGAGGCTGATCGGCTCTCTTTCGCCCTTTACCAAAATCAACCGAATCCGGCATCCGCAACGACCACCATCCGGTTTACATTGGACCGCCCGGGTCCGGTCGATCTCGCCATTTATGATGTCCAAGGTCGTATTTTGAGGCATCTGGTTAATGAGCCTCTCAATACCGGGATGCAATCGATTGTGTGGGACGGCCTTGATCGCAGCGGCCATCCCGTGCCATCGGGAATCTATTTTTATCGTCTTAAGGCGGGAGAGCGGAATGCGACCCGCCAGCTTATTTTCCTTAAATAGTATTTTCTGAAATAGCCTTTTGGGGGGAGGTGTGAGGTTTTCTATTGCGGCTATCAACTGCTGTTTCATCGCGGCTTTTCTTACCGTGTCTGTCCAGCCGGAAGACAGCCCCGCTGAGAATATCTCGCACTCTCCCGCAGCGGCGACCTTTATCGATTCATCCGACGTTGTAGAGAATGTCTCATCCGGCCGGATTTCTCTCCAACTCGATGGATATAACTGCTCCATCCCTTGCGACGCGACCCACGATCCCGATATACCCCATTCCGGTATTACCCGCGCTATTATTGTTATCCATGGAACCCTTCGCAACGCCGAGTCATATCTATCAGCCATCCTCGACGCCGCGTCTCTCGCGGGATGCGCGACCGATTCCACCATGGTGATCGCGCCCCAGTTCTTGGCCGAACAGGATCTTGTTCTTCACTCCCTCCCCTCCGGCATCGCCTTCTGGGCCTATATGGGATGGCGGCAGGGAGATCTCTCGCTGAACACGCCCGCACATCCCAGACCCTGGCGGATCAGTTCTTATGCCGTGATCGATACGATTCTCTTCCGATTGGCAATGCTCAATCCCGCCCTTCGCAAGATTGTTTTGGTGGGGCATTCCGCCGGTGGACAATTCACTCATCGTTACGCCGCGGCCTCCCTCATCCCGACAATCCTGGATGATCAATTCGGCATTGAAGTCCAACATATCATCGCGAATCCCTCATCCTATCTTTACTTTACTGATGAGAGATGGGTCGCCGGCACAGCCTATGAATTTGAAACCCCTTCCGAACAAGACAGCGAATTGTGCCCGCAGTTCAACGACTACAAATACGGGCTCAGATTCCCAAATGAATATATGGATGCCGGCGCCGATGTTGTCCTTCAGCAGTACCAACAACGAAACATTGCTTGTCTCTTGGGATCCGATGACACCAACCCCTATGAATTGTACCTCGACACATCCTGTATGGCGGGGTTCCAAGGCCGTCACCGCTTGGAACGCGGTCTTGTTTATACCTATTATCTTCATTATCTTTTCGGCCCGAATGCTCTGGAAAATAACCATACCGCGGTTATCGCGGGGATCGCCCATGACTATCGAGGGATCTTCACCTCGGAATGCGGACTCCACTATCTTTTTGACACGGGGGAATGCATACCACTTCCTCCAACTCCGCCCTGGGCGGATGTCACAACCTCCCTTCTAAAAAACCGGGAAACGAGGGCTGCGGCTTGGGGAGATGCTGATAATGATGGGCATCTGGATCTCTATCTCGCCGGACTTGAAAAATCCAACAAGCTTCTTGCCGGCGATGGAAACGCCGGCTTCGTGGATGTGACCAGCGATCCTTTAGATAATGATGGTCCCGGCATGTGCGCAGCCTGGGGGGATTATGATAATGACCGCCTATTGGACTTATACATAAGCAATTGGAATGAGGAAAACAAGCTCCTTAGAAACCTGGGCTCATTTGAATTCGAGGATACTTCAAACAACTTGCTGCAAATAGCAGGGCCCTCGTGCGATGTAAAGTGGAGCGATTATGACAATGACGGCGATTTGGATCTCTATGTGACCCGAACGAATAGCCAGCCCAACCAACTTTTCAGAAATGAGGGGGACGGATCTTTTTCAGATGCGACCAGCGGTCCTTTGGGGGGTTCCCAACACAGCAGGGGCTGCGCCTGGGGGGATTACGATAACGATGGCGACATGGACTTGTATATTTGTAACGGAAGCGCGCCGAATCTTTTACTTAGGAATGACGGCGCCGGACTATTTATGGATGTCACCGCGCCGCCGCTAAATGACACTTCGAGCGGTTCCAGCGCGGCATGGGGAGACTATGACAACGACGGCTATTTGGATCTTTACGTCGTGAATCGCGAATCGGCGGATCATTTATTCCACAATGAGCGCGCCGAATACTTTACCGATGAGACGCACGGCGCGATGACCTCCCCGCTGAACGGGCGTTCGGCCTGCTGGGGCGATTATGATAACGACGGGTACCTGGATCTCTATGTGGCCGTTTTGGGCGGGTCGAATATTTTGCTGCACAATATCGGCGGCAGTCTATTTGAAGATGCGACCGAGTTTCCTCTTGGCAATCCGGAAGCAGGGTACAGCGCGTCATGGGGAGATTATGACAACGACGGTGATTTGGATCTCTATGTGGCCAACAGCGACGGCGACAACAACCTTTTCCAAAACAATCTCGAGACGGGGAATCACTGGCTTCAAATCGATCTCGAAGGAGAGGTTTCTAATTCCTTCGGTGTCGGCTCCAGAATCAGGATCGTTGTCGGCGGCAAACAACAGATCCGAGAAGTGGGAACCGGGGCCGGGTCTCTATCGCAGAACGCCCTAACCGCCTCTTTCGGCCTGGCGGCCTCAACAATGATCGATACCTTGGAGATACAATGGCCCAGCGGAATAACCCAAGTGTTCCGGTATGTGACAGCGGATCGCCGGCTCAGGATCAATGAAACCATGACGTCTTCTGTCCTTGATCCGCCGCGGCGGCAGGGGGTTCTATTATATCCGCCCTGCCCCAATCCTTCGCGGGGTTCCGCCACGCTCCAATATCTTCTATCCGGCCACGCTCACGTGTCGCTTCGTGTTCTGGATATAGCGGGCCGGGTCGTGGCGGTTTTGAAGGATCATAGAATGGAACAGCCTGGCCTATATAAGGTTAGCTGGGGCGATTCCGGGCCGGCGGGGCGACGGGCGCCTGCGGGGATCTACTTCTACACCCTGGAAAGCAACGGCATCACTCAAACACGCAAATTCCTTCTCTTGAGATAAGGTCAACTGTCCTAACTGAGCTATCAACCCGACTTAATCAGGCCTTTTCTCCGGGGCCTTCTCTTTTGGAGCCTCTTTCTGGCCCGCCACCTGGCAGGCGGAAGTGGCTCAGGTGCGGATGCCAAGTTTCGGTAACACCACATACTGCAGCAAGATCCATCCGGCCAGGACGGCCAAAAATACGAGAAGATTATGCATGGCCCGGCTCCTTATAATTTTTTGTCTCATAGCATCTCCCCCCCTTAGGGTAACATGCTTCTACCATCAATCCCCCTCCGGGGTCCTCATTCCGGCCATTATTCTCCCCGCTCACGTCGCCGCCGGGGCGGAAGAGCTTCGCTTTTAGACTAATCAACCAGCACAAGTTCCGCGGAGCTTTGGCCAAGGCCGAGTTCCGCCGCATAGTGGATCTGAATCATGCCATCCCGGTCGGGATAGGACATTGATTCGAGCGTGCGCCCGGCGCGCTCTTTCACAAGCTCCATCACCGCCAGATCAATGGCGACGGGATCGTGCGACGCAAGGATGCCGATATCTTCGCAAAGGGGATCTTGCCTCTTGCTGAGACAGTCACAATCTTTTGTTATACCCATCGCCACGGTGACATAACCGATCCGCCCAGGCTTGCCCCGGACAACGGCGGCGGCGTGTTCAACAATCCGCTCTTGAAGCTCCCGGCCCATGATCGTCCAATCAAAACGGACGGCGCCGTCGAGACACATGGCCACGCACTCGCCGCATCCGATGCACAGTTCCTTCACAATCTCAGCGCCCGCATTGACGGTGATCGCGTTTTCCGGGCACCAGACGGCGCAGGTTCCACAGGAGGTGCACTTCTTTAGATCGATATGCGGATGCTGGCCGCTGTGTTGGCGCAGTTTTCCCTTCTTGGCGCTGAGTCCCATTCCCAAATTCTTCAGCGCCCCGCCGAACCCCGTTCCAAGATGCCCGGTGGCGTGGGTCAGCACAAGCATACTGCGCGCCTGAATCGCGGCCGAGGCGATCGCCACCGTTTTGTAATGTTTACCCGAAACGGTCACCTCAATCTCTTCGCTGCCGTTCAAGCCGTCTGTCGGTATAAACGGCGCGCCCGTACCTTCGATTGAGAATCCATGTTCATAGGCTACCTGCGCATGATCGACCCCGTTATCCCGGCGGCTTTTATAGAGAACCGCCGTATCGGTCAGAAAGGGCCTCGCTCCGGCTTCCTTCATACAGTCCACCAGGGCCGCCGCGACGACCGGCGAAAGATGCGGTTCGCGGCCCGGCTCCCCCACGTGAAGCTTCAGAGCCGCGAGGTCCTGCTTGCGGAAACAATTTGCCAATCCGGCCTGCCGCCACAACGCCCGAATCTTTTGATGGATCTGATCCTTGGTTTCCGTACTTTGGGCCGGGACGAGATAAACTTTACTCATGAGTGGCGACTCCATCGGTTTTGGGTATAAACTTGCCGGAGGATCATCCTGTTTCACTTGGAAATCTACCAGATCCCAGGGTGTATCGAAAGGGAGGAGGCCCCGACAGGCCCATGACAAAGCATCCCGCAACGGACCGGCCTTTGAGAGTCCGGCCTGTAATAGCTTGGTTTCTAGCTCAGATACGTGATCCCCTGACCGCTATCTCCCTGCTTTACGGTCTTGGCTGGCTGATCCTCTCGAGCCTGATCCGGCCGATTGGCGATTACGGGGTCGAAACCGATTTCTACAATGATGTTGTCTTCACCCGGCAGTGGATGACCGGAAATCCAACCATCATGAACGGATTCCGGGGCCCGTTCTACCACCTCCTCCTCGGTCTCCTCATACTCCCATTCCGTGATCCATTTCTAACCGGGAAAGTGATCTCGGTTGTCTCGGCAGCCGCTGGATTGCGCCTGGCCGGTGGGATTGTGAAGCGCTTCTTCGGCCCCCTGCCTGCCGTCTGCGCCATCCTTTTTATCGCCGGCAACAAAACATTTATTGAGCACACCTTTCGAGCCTGCACGGATATGCTTTTCTTCGCTCTGCTCGCTGGTGTTTTTTTACTGATCCTTCAAGAGGGCCGGAGATCTCTGAGGAATTGGGTGTTTGCAGGCGCGGCGGCCGGAGTGGCATGGTTGACGCGATATAATGGGATCCTTCTTCTCCCCTGCGCCGCTCTTGTCGCCTTTATCGCCCTCCGTCCCTTCCCGCGCGCCGTTAAACATTTCATCTCTTTTTTTGCAGCTTGGATCATCATCATCGCGCCCTGGTGCCTCTTCCTATGGATGAAGACGGGGGATCCTTTTTGGAACCGGTCCTATCAGAATGTCGCGATCGGTATCTATACGGCCAATTCCTCTATGGCACAGGTGGGAAGATTCATTTCGCAATTAAGCTTTTCATCACTTCTTGAGGTCTGGCAGGTCGATCCGGCCCATTTTATCACCGTCGCCGTTAAGAATGTCTACTATCACCTGCGGGATGACGCCACCCTGCTGGTTGGGATTCCTTTCGCCGCCGTTGCGGCGCTTGGTCTCATCTTCAACATCCGGCGTCTATCGCAGAGCCGGTACCTGGCTTATACGCTTTGCGGTTTGCTGATCTTTCTCGGCATGTCGGTTATCTTTTATAATTCGCGGTTCATGATCCCCCTGCTTCTCTGGTGGTCTCTTTTCGCCGCTGCTTTCATCTTCGTCATCGCTTCATTTCTTTCCGGCGCCCGCAGGTGGGGCCGGCTTGTCGCTATGACCCTCGCCGGCTCTCTGGGCCTCGTCGCCATCCTTGGAAATCTGGCGGTTGTCAAGGAATCGATGGATCCGATGACCTCCAGCTTCCCAGCCGTCTCGATAAAGGAACTCGCGAAAAAGCTAAAAGAAGGCGGTGTTGTGATCAATGCAACAACCCCGATCGCAGCCCGCAAACCCCACATCGGGTCCTTTTTTAACGCCCCCGTGGTTCCCATTCCCTATGGGAACATTGATGACCTGCGCGAGAGCGGTGCGCATTATCTGCTCATCTCCGGGCCGGAGCTGAATGTCACGCCCCAACTGAAGGATCTTCTTTTGAGCACGGACCCCGCGGATGTGCCGGACGGCCTCCGCCTTGTCAAGAGGGTCATTCTTTCAACACGTGGCGGGTATTCCCGCGTCGCCGCCATCTTCGCCATTGAAAATCCAAAACCATGGACACCCAAGCCTCCTCCCTCGGTGACCCGGCCGGGTGAGATCCTTCCCGGAATGTCCCGCGTGGACGCCCTTCGGGTTCAATTAGCCGCTTGGTATCAAATATGGGAACCCCAGAGGGAAGTTGCGCCGCTAATAGGACACCTGGCTCCCGAAGCACAGAAACATCCTGAAGCTTTACTGGTGTTGGGAAACGCGGCCTTTAAAAAACGCGATGCGAAAAGGGCTGAAGTTTTGTATATCCAGGCCCTTGCGGCGGATCCGAAATATCTCACCGCCGGCATCCGCCTCACTGCTGAGCTCCGTCTTGCCGGTGCGCGGTATCTTCAGGACAAAGATCTCTCAATTGATCCTCTTATTCCGAGATTGGAACCTGAATACGGCCCGCCGGCCGAGACGCCCTCGGCTTTCTGGTTCCTGGTTGGAAACACTTACCTTGCGCGCGGGGATTATGCGGCCGCGTTGGCTCCATTGGCCCGCTGTCTTGAGATCGATCCCGACGCCGCCGTCTGTTATCGAGCCCTTGGCGATGCCCTTCACTTTTTGGGATGGTATGAAAAGGCTCTTTATCATTATTCCCGCTACTTGAGATACGAGCCGAAGGATAAGGAAATTGAAAAGACGGTGGAAAAACTAAGAAGAATCATTGAAGACGGGTGACTTAATTAAATGGCGCCGGATCCATCGGGACCCGGCGCCAATTTCATTCAACCGTCACTGGATATTATTCTTTAAATCAATTTTCGTTCTTAAAGGCGTCGCGATCCTTCCGCGGTGCGGGTCCGAAGTTGGGCTTCAACGGCGGCTTTTCTTTGTGTAGCCGCAGAACCTCTTCAATGCCGCGGTTAAGCTGGCTGTCGATACCTTTCGCCAGTTCCTGTGGCAGATTGCGGACTTCGATATCGGGCTCGACACCACGGCCTTCAAGCCCCCAGCCCTTTTGGCTATCCCACCAAGCGTACTCCGGCCGCGTTACAAGTCCGTTGTCGATGAAGGGTTTGCTCATATCGATCCCAACAACACCGCCCCAGGTGCGTGTCCCGATGATCGGCGCCAATCCGGCCAGCTGAACCGCCGCCGGAAAGATATCGCCGTCAGAACCGGCGTTCTCGTTCGTCAGGACAACAAAGGGGCCGTTTAATGTTCTATAAGGATAAACGGACGGCGAGCCGTAGCGCGGCCGGTCCCAACTGATGATCGTCCGCATAAACCGGCTCAGCAACAACTGTGATACAAATCCCCCGCCGTTCCAGCGCACATCAACGATCATCCCCTCTTTGTCCAGCTGTGGATAATACCAGGTGTCGAACTCAATGAGCCCGTCGCTGCCCATATCGGGAACATGAATATATCCAATCTTGCCACCGGTTTTCTCTGCGACATACTCACGGTTCCGCCGAACCCAATCGGAATAGCGCAGCTCGCTATCGGATCCGATCGGCGTCACGATAACATCGCGGGCGCCGTCTGTTTTGGGTTTGTCATTAACTGTGAGCAGCACAGGAACATCGGTGAAGTTTTCAAAACTCGCCTCGAATGGACGATCCTTTAGGAAAGGCTTTTGATTAACCGCGAGAATATAGGTTCCTTCTTTAATATCAACTCCCGGCTCAAGCAGCGGCGATCGCACACGATCCGGGTCACCACCGTGATAAATCCGATCGACCTTGAAATAGTCACCCTCCCGCGTCAAACGCGCACCGAGGAGCCCTGTGGAAATATGAGGCACGCGAACGGCGTTATCGCCTCCCCAGACATAGGTATGACCGGTTGACAACTCGCCAATCATCTCCGCGATGACATCCTGGAGATCCCCCCGATTTCCGAGGAGCGGCAGCAGCGTCGCATACTGGTCGCGGATCGCCTCCCAATCCAAGCCGCACATGCTTTCATCCCAATAATGGTCGCGCAGATTCCGCCACGCCTCATAGAATATCTGTTCCCACTCATCCCGCGGATGGAGCTCGATAATGACGCCATCCAGCGAGATCGCACTGTCGGATAGATCGTCACCCGGAGGGCTCCCCGTGCCGACAACATAGATCTCTCCGCGGTCTTTCATAACCGCCATTTTGCTGGCGCCCGCCCGCAGGCTGTACCCGGAGACACCGCCCATGAACTTGTCGGCTTCCTTCTCCTCCAGATCAAAGGCCATGATCGATCCCGGCGGGGCCTCCCTGCGATCTCCATCCGCCATTCCCCTCGTCGGGGAGGAAAAGTAAAAGAGCTTGCCGCTGACGGCGCCAAGAGCACGGTAATTCCCGGCATCAACCGGCAGCTCGAGAACGCGCTCGGCCAGACCGTCAAATTCGATCTCGACCGGTTCCAGCTTGTCTTCATCTTCGTCGTCGTCTTTATCGCCGTCGTCATCTTTATCGCCGTCGTCGTCTTCGTCTTTATCGCCCTTTTTGTCTTTGTCTTTATCTTTGTCTTTATCTTTTTTGTCTTCGTCGCCGGCTTTGGGCGGGATGCCGTTGGCGTCGGCAAGAGGATTTTCTACATCGGGGCGAAGAAGAAGCATGTAGAGCTTGCCCGATTCAATGGCGATCGTCTCGAAATCGAAAGCCCCGATGTGGGGATTCACATTCCGTTCACTGGCGAAATAGAGGTACTTGCCGTCGGGATCCCAGGCGGGGGAATGATCGTCCGTCAACCAGCTCGTGACCTGATGGATTTCCTTCTCCTGTGTGTCATAGATAAAGATCGAACCGAAATCGACCGTGTTCCGTTTGTCATAGGCCAGCCACCGGCCGTCAGGACTCCATTCATAACTTCTAATCTGGCTCTCTTTACATTGATCCACCTTAGTCCTGGTGTTGCCCTCAACTTCAATAATGTATAGGTTGTGGGCTTGGTCGACATAGGCGATATTCTTGCCATCGGGCGACCAGACGGGCGGATGGATCCACTTCGTCTCTTTGGCGACCGTTAATTTCTTGATATCTCCACGGCCCCAAGAATCAGCTGTGACAATTTCCTGCTCTCTGCTCTCATCGGTAATGTATAGAATTCTCTTTCCCTTGGGATCAAGATCGACGAATCTGTCGCGGGCGCCGCTTCCCTTTGTAATGGGCAGCGTGACACCATCTTTTACTGGAATTGTGAAAATCTCGCCGCGGGCGGAGATGACGACGCGTTCACCATCCGGGGAAAGCGTAAAATCGGTGATATACTGCCCCGGATCTGAATAGCGTTTCCGGGTTAGGGTATTCTCACTGGGAAGATCAATCTCAACGGCGCGATCCTGATTCGTGGATGGATCGTAGATATGCAGGCCGCCGGCATACATATAGATAATCCGGCCGTCGGGTCCCATCGTTGTGGTGCGTGCATCCCATTTGTCATGATGTGTATGCTGTTTGCGATCCGAACCATCCGGCATCATCGACCAGATATTTCCCGTGCCCCCCTGGTCGGTAAGAAAATAGATCCGGCCGTTAAAAAACATGGGATAGAGATCGTTACCGTCGAAGTGTGTTACTTCTTTGAAATCGGCGCGATCGGGATGCCCCACCCAGATTTCCGGCGCCGTGCCGCCGCGATACCGCTTCCAGGTTCCGCCACCCCATGTCCGGTGAAAGGCCCATAGCCCGGTCTTGGGATCGATGTCGATCATCACCGCGCGGCCGATGGGCAGCTGTTCCACATCGCCGCCGGCGGCCGGTATGGTGAACAACTCCGCATCATGGGTGGGTGAGTAGCGGTAGCTCCGGAAAATGATCTTTTTGCCGTCGGGGGTCCATCCGACGACCATATCGGGGGAAGGATTCCATGTCAGGCGTGTGGGTTCTCCTCCATCGGCGGAGATAATATAGACATCATTATTGCCGTCATACACTCCTGTGAAGGCCACCCATTTCCCGTCCGGCGAAAAATGTGCAAGCTGTTCATCGCCGGGAAATGTTGTAAGTCGGCGGACATTGCTACCGTCGGTATTTGCCGTCCAAAGATCACCGTCAACTGAAAAAACAATCCGGTCACCATAGATGTCCGGATCCTGAAGATAACCTGGTTTTGCTGATGCCGCCGAAAAGATGACTGTCGTCATGAAAAGGCTTAGGACGGCGATGAGCGACGCGCGTGCCATCAGTGACTTCATAGAACCTCCTCTGCACAAACCCCAATATTCAACCCCAATAGGCGAACCCAATCCCCGCAAAAAGCCGAGATCCAACGCAGATAAGTGGTGTATGGATAGGCAGGCCAATTCAGCCCCGGCGAGGCCTAACCTGTTGAAGACTACTCTCATGAATACGGATTGTCAGCCTCTCCAGTTGCATACATTATAAGGGTCGCAATGGGAATCGCACGAAATCAGGATCTGCATACTGGATCATGGAAAATCATACCGGAACAGTGGGCATTACTGAGGGATCATGAGAGGAAGCATGCTGAGCGCCACGGGTCTGACACGCATCTTTCGTCTCGGCGGACAGGAGATTCGCGCCGTCGACGGTGTCGATTTGGAAATCCGGGAGGGCGAATATACTCGTATCACGGGCGCCTCCGGATCCGGTAAGTCTACTTTATTAAACCTGTTAGCCGGACTTGATACGCCCTCTTCCGGCTGCATCACGACACCGGAGGGTGTTCTCTCCGACTTCTCCTCGCGACGACTGGCCGCTTACCGGGCCCATCAAGTCGGGATGGTCTTCCAGTCTTTCAACCTGATTCCCCACCGGACGGCCCTTCAGAACGTGGAGCTGGGGATGCTCTTTCTCGGCCGGCCCCGGGCGGAGCGGCACCAGCGGGCCGAGGAAATCCTTGCTCGATTGGGCCTCGCCGATCGGCTGCACCACCGCCCGAACGACCTTTCTGGCGGCGAACAACAGCGGGTTTCCCTCGCCCGCGCCCTTGCCAAGCAACCGAAGATGCTGATGGCTGATGAGCCGACGGGAAATCTCGACCGCGACACCTCCATCGAAATTTCAAGATTGTTAAAGGAGCTGAACGCAGAGGGACTGACGGTGATTTTAGTAACGCACGACACGGATCTTGCGGTGTCGGATGCCCACCGGACATTGAAGATGAGTTACGGCAAAATTGTTGAAGAGACGCCGCGGCAATCGATCTAGTTGCGGCCCTTATCGCCCATTTATTCAATGCCGTCGTGGCGGTGGCGATGGCCATCCCTAAAAGACGCGATCTTTTCTCATCCTTGATGCCCCACGGCCTGGTTTTCTTGTCATGGCACAGGAAGTATGACAGCATTCAGTCATGATCCACCGCGACTTCGTTACTATCGCCATGGGCAATCTCTGGCGGATGAAGCTCCGCTCGGCGCTGACTATCTCTGGTGTCGTCATTGGCATCGGGGCGCTGGTGTCGATGCTGTCTTTTGCCTTCGGGGCGCAAAAAAACGTGTCGGATCAATTTCAATCCCTGGGCCTCTTTCATACGCTGCATGTGATGCCGGTTCCGGAGGAAGAGTCGAAAGAGGCGGACTCCTCGGCGGCCGCCGCCGGCAATCCCACCCCGATCATTGATGATGCCGCCTTGACGCAGATAGAACAGCTTCCAGGCGTCACCCTTGTTTATCCGGAAGATATCTTTGATGCGCGCATTGAGTGGGGAGAGAAGAGGCTCTCTATCATGGCGCAATCGATGCCGGCCGCCTTTGTTGAGAAGCCGGGGATGCTGAAGATGCTCGCCGGAAATTTCTTTTCTTCCGATGATGTTCATGAGGTGGTCTTAGATAAAAGGCTCGTTGAAAGACTCGGCGCCGAGCCCGACTCGATTATCGGCGATTCGATCCTGATCAAGGTAACCGGGAAAAAAATGATCATTCGCGAGTTCGCGGTGGATCTTCTTCGCGACCTAAAGGCTTCAGAGCCGTTGCAAGATGCGGCACGCCAGGTCGCCGATATTGTTCTTGAGGGGCTTGGCGCGAGCGAGGTTCGTCTTGTCGTTTCGGGCGTCGCGGATTTTCAGGGGCGGTTCGGATTCCGATTGCACGATATTATGATCCCCTCCGGTGTCGCCGGCGGTCTTGATAGAATGAGTTTCAGCAATCCGATGGAGCTGCTCTCGATGATGACCGCTCCAGGACGGCAGGGTTACTCCCTCGCCGTCGTGACACTGGCGCCGGATACTGATCACACGGTTATCCGCGACGCCATTGACGATATGGGATTTCGCACGTTCAGTTTTATTGAGCAATTCGAGGAAATGAAGGACCAGTTTTTATTGTTCGATCTGATGATGGGGATTGTCGGTTTTATAGCCATTGTTGTCGCCTCGCTCGGCATTATGAATACGATGATCATGTCGATCCTCGAGCGCACCCGCGAGATCGGCATTTTGAAGTCCCTCGGTGCTGAAGATGGTCAGATCCGCTGGCTCTTTCTGATGGAATCCGGCATCATCGGCTTTCTCGGCGGTATCGGAGGCGTCATTCTCGGGTGGATTGTCTCCCGCATCGCATCCTTGGTGATTCAACGCATCATGGTTTCACGGGGCATGCCCGAGGTCGAAATGTTCTATCTCCCCTGGTTGCTGGTTATCGCCTCCATCGCCTTTGGGATACTGGTCAGCCTGCTGGCCGGGATGTACCCCGCCCGGCGCGCGGTTCGTGTCGATCCGGTACAGGCGCTTCGAAACGATTAGTTGTCTGACGCCGGACGCACCCGCACATCTCCCCGGTATGCCGGCTCTTCGCACTCCGCTGAGAACCTCAATCCTAATGTATAAGTAACTCCGCCCGGCGCATCGCCTTCGCAGCGCATTCTCATTTGATGTACAATGCCGCGGTGATGCACGGAGCAAAGTGTAATGAGATTGTCGGGTTCGTCGGACCCGCCCC